>CAMWWS010000122.1 GCA_947178085.1 uncultured Lachnospiraceae bacterium
GGCATATATGAATCCATATGAATTTATTTCCGGCAGCCTTTATACTTCAGTAGCAAAAGGAGATGTGGGCTGCGGTAATGAAAGAGGAGTTGCCACAGGTCGGGATGGGGAAACTGTAATCTGCTATAGTAACATTGATTTTGGAAATGTGGGAAGTGATGAGATTACCATTCCTATTTTTGCCCTGAGTGGTGATGAATATCCCATTCAGATATGGGAAGGCGTTCCGGGAGAACAGGGAAGCGTAATGCTTGCCGATGCAGTGTATCAGAAACCTTCCATATGGAATGTATATCAGCCGGAAACATTTAAGCTTAATAAGAGACTGAAAGGTATTACAACTATAAGCTTCTGGCTCAACCAGAAGGTTCATATTAAAGGCTTTTCATTCACAAAATATGAAAAAGCATGGCTTGAAATAAACGCAGGGGAAGCAGACGCCGTCTATGGAGACAGTTATGTAAGAAACGGCTCTGCAATAGAAGGAATCGGAAATAATGTGACTCTGGAATTTACGGATATGGATTTTGGCGAAAAGACTATAAAGGGAATCGCCATAAAAGGAAGAGCGGTAAATGGCGTCAATACCATTCATTTACGTCTATATAACGGCGTTGATGAAATCAAACAGATTGTGGAATTTGAAGAAAGCGAAGAATATATCCTTAAAGAATTTGATTTAGAGCCTGTAAACGGTAAATGGGATGTATCATTCGTTTTCCTTCCGGGAAGTAATTTTGATTTTGCACATTTTCAGTTTATATAAAACTATTTATCGTATGCATGGTTCAGGCTTTTGTATTCGGAGGGAGTGCAGTTTTTGGCAGTTTTGAAGATGCGGTTGAATGTTGATAAACTGCCAAAGCCTGAACGCATTGCTACCTCCGTGATTGAGATATTCGGTTGTATCAAAAGTGTCTCTGCGTAGGCTATTCTTTTTTTCGTAAGGTATTCGCAGCATGATACGCCGCTGAACTGCTTAAACAGTCTGGAAAAATGAAATTTGGAAAAACCGGCAATGTCAGCAAGGTCCTCCACTGTGATGTTTTCCGTACAATGCTCTGTGATGTAATTGCATACATTCATGAATTTTTCTATATATAAATGTTGTTTGCTTGATGTGATACCGGGGAATTTTTCGCCTGCATTGAAATTAGCGCGCCCTAAAGCCGCGAAGAAATTAATCATCAGTGCATAGATGCAGGCCTCCGTAAAGGGCATTTTATTATCGTATTCTTTGCTGATTTCATTTAAATATCCACGAAGCCGTTCATTTAATTCCGGATATTCTTCCTGTTTTATCAGCCCATAAGGCTGTAAGGAATGAATCAGGGAATCCATTCCTTTGACATTACATATAAGAGCGTAGTCAAAAAGCATGATGAGCCGCTCGCCTGTGTCATTTCTCGGAGAAATCAGTTTATGTAAAGTACCCGGCGGGGTAATCCAGATATCCCCTTCTCCAAAGGTGTGGGGCTTATCATCTATTACGACGGTATATTCGTTTTTAATCGGCATAATGATTTCCATTGCAGTATGCCAGTGAAGAGGATAGTCTTCAGGCTGTACATTGTGGTGAAGCCTTATACCGGAATATGAATCATAGGTTACTGTTTCATGGGTGCCGTTCAGTATTTCTATCATTTAATACCCATGCTCCTTTCTCAACCTGCTTATTTTATGTTTTTTTTTAATATATGTCACGTTAAGTTTTAGCATAATTTAATTATAAAATAGCACAAAATGAGAAGTGTGTCAAACCAAATACTGCTGTAAGCCGGTAAACATAAAGAGTAAAAAGAGAATGGAAAGAGCGGACTGCTGCTATATTTTATACTGTCATGTTTAGCAATTTTCGGGTATAATAGAGCAAAATATAAAGAGTGTTTTTTTGCTTGATTTTATATAATATGATTATCTCTATATCTGTACATATTAAGTCAGATATAATCTCTAAATAAAATCTATAAACATTTGTATTAAGAAAGGAGTATGCTAAAAAATGGAACTTGTCAGGGATGAAATCAAAAACGCAGAATTTGAAAAACGTGCGCGCGAATTGGTCGCACAGATGACTTTGGAGGAAAAAGCCTTTCAGATGCTGAATGGTGCGCCGGAGATAGAGCGTCTGGGAATCAAAGCTTATAACTGGTGGAATGAAGCGCTTCACGGTGTGGCCAGAGCCGGAACTGCAACGGTTTTCCCGCAGGCGGTTTCACTTGCGGCTTCTTTTGATGAGGATTTATTGGAGGAAGTAGCTGACGCTATTTCTACGGAAGGCAGGGCAAAATTTAATGCCCAGCAGAAATATGATGATATGGATATATATAAAGGTCTGACTTTCTGGTCACCGAATGTCAATATATTCAGGGACCCCAGATGGGGACGCGGACACGAGACATTCGGAGAAGACCCGTATCTGACTTCAAGACTCGGAGTGAGGTTTGTAGAAGGTCTGCAGGGACATGATGAGAATTATATGAAAGCAGCAGCCTGTGCTAAGCATTTTGCGGTACATAGCGGACCGGAAGACCTGCGTCATGAATTTAACGCCGTAGCAAGCAAACAGGATATGTATGAAACATATCTCCCCGCATTCAAAGCATGTGTGCAGGAAGCTAAGGTAGAGTCGGTAATGGGAGCGTATAACCGTACTAACGGCGAACCCTGCTGCGGAAGTAAAACCCTGCTTAAAGATATTCTGCGTGATGAATGGGGATTTAAGGGACATGTGGTTTCAGATTGCTGGGCAATCAAAGATTTCCATGGCGGTCATGGCGTGACCTCAAGCGCGGTGGAATCGGTTTCACTTGCGGTAACGAACGGTTGTGACTTAAACTGCGGTAATCTTTTCATATATGTAAAAGAGGCGGTAGAAAAAGGAATGATACCGGAAGAGAGAGTAGACGAAGCGCTGGTACATCTTTTCACTACCAGAATGAAATTGGGATTATTCGATGAAAAGGGCAAGACTCCTTATGATAATATTCCTTTCACTGTAGTAGATTCTAAGGAAATGCAGGAACTGAATCTGAAAGCAGCGGAAAAATGTATTGTACTTCTTAAAAATGAGGACAATCTTCTTCCTTTGGATAAATCCAAGATTAAAACAATCGGCGTAATCGGACCCAATGCCGATAACAGGAAAGCGCTTGTCGGTAACTATGAAGGTACGGCTTCGCGTTATTATACAATATCCGAAGGTATTCAGGATTATGTGGGTGATGATGTGCGCGTGCTGGTATCTGAAGGATGCCATCTGTATCAGGACAGAATCAGCAACCTGAGTCAGGGAAAAGACAGGGATTCTGAAGTTAAGGCAGTATGCGAGGCGAGTGATGTTGTAGTAATGTGTCTGGGACTGGACGCAGGTCTGGAAGGAGAAGAGGGCGACGAGGGTAATCAATATGCCAGCGGAGATAAGCCTAACCTGAATCTTCCGGGAAGACAGCAGGATATTCTGGAAGTGGCTTATGCAAGCGGTAAACCCATCGTGCTTGTAATTCTGTCTGGAAGTGCGCTTGCCGTAAACTGGGCGGATGAGCATATTCCTGCCATTGTTCAGGGCTGGTATCCCGGAGCTCAGGGCGGAAGAGCTATTGCAAAAGTATTGTTTGGAGATAAAAATCCTGAAGGAAGGATGCCTGTTACGTTTTACCGTACAACTGAGGAACTTCCGGAGTTTACCGATTATTCCATGAAGGGCAGAACTTACCGCTATATGGAGAATGAAGCGCTTTATCCGTTTGGCTATGGTCTGTCATATACTGAATTTGACTATAAAGATGCAGCAGTATCATCTGATACAATCGGAGAGGACGGAATTATTTTAAAAGCCGTTGTGACTAATACAGGCAGTATGGAAGGAACGGAGACGGTACAGGCTTATGTGAAGGCTGACAGGGAAGGTACGCCTAATGCACAGCTTAAAGGAATATGCAAAGTTACGTTGAAGCCGGGTGAGAGCCGCGAAGTTTCCATAAAGCTTCCTCTTTGCGCATTTGCATTGTATGACGAGCAGGCGGTGAATAAAGTCGGAGCCGGAAAATATCTTGTTTATATTGGCGGAACGCAGCCGGATACACGAAGCGAGAAGCTGACCGGAAAGAAAGTCAGCATGGTCGCTGTGAAAGCTGAGAAGGAAATGGTGATTTAAAAGTAGTTAAAACCGGACGGATTGATGCACATAGTAATATATGTGCATACATCCTGAGGGTTGGCTAAGTCTTAGAATACAGGAGGACCTGATATGGGGTATGAGCAGGCGTGGCTGAACTATGTGAAGCAAACGTCAGATGCGGAGATTAATGACATTAGCGTTATTTGCGCGGATGTTAAGGATGAAATAATTAAAAACAGTGTGAAAGAGCTGCAAATGGCGTTTAAAGGAATGACAGGGAAGGAATTATCCGTAAATGCAGAAGATAAAGCCGGGCAGCTTGGAAGTATACGCCTGACAATTAAGAACGGAATCAAGGCGGAGGGGTACAGGCTTTTTGAAGAAAACGGACAGATTACTATAGAAGCGTCCGATTCCAAGGGAATAATGAACGGAACTTTTGAACTCATTCGTCAGATGCAGATGAGGAATAGCCTGAAAAACGTAAATATTCAAAAAGAACCCGATATGCCTCTTCGTATGCTGAATCACTGGGATAACATGGACGGCAGTATTGAACGCGGATATTCCGGTAATTCGTTTTTCTTTGAAAACAATGAGATTATAGTAAATGACAGAACTGTCACTTATGCAAGGCTTGCAGCGAGCGTAGGAATAAATGCAGTCGTAATCAATAATGTAAATGTAAAAGATGCTGCTACGTGGATGATTACGGACAGGTATTTTGACAAGCTGAAGGAAATGTCAGAGATTCTGTCGGGATATGGAATCAAGCTGTTTATGAGCCTGAATTATGCGGCGCCTGTTGAACTTGGCGAACTGGACAGCGCTGACCCGCTTGATACAAAAGTACGCGAGTGGTGGAAAAACAGGATGCAGCTTGTGTTTAAGGCTATTCCGAACCTTGGAGGTTTTCTGATAAAGGCTGATTCGGAAGGACGTCCCGGTCCTTTTACCTATAACAGAACCCATGCAGACGGAGCCAATATGCTGGCGGAAGCAGTAGAACCTTATAACGGGCTTATTATCTGGAGATGCTTCGTATATAACTGCAAACAGGACTGGCGCGACCGTAAGACGGACAGGGCGAGGTCTGGATACGATAACTTCATGCCTTTGGACGGTCAGTTTAAAGAGAACGTAATCTTACAGATAAAGAACGGACCGATGGATTTTCAGGTGAGAGAACCTGTGCATCCGTTGTTTGGTGGACTTACGAAAACCAATCAGATGTTGGAGGTACAGATTGCGCAGGAATATACCGGACAACAGAGACATGTCTGCTACCTGATTCCGATGTTCAGTCAGATTCTTAACTTCAAAACTTATGTCAAAGAGGAAGAGGACAGGGTCAAAGATATAGTATCAGGCAGGACGTTTAACCAGATTAACTGCGGTATGGCTGCAGTGGCGAATACCGGAAATGACGATAACTGGACAGGGCATGACCTTGCGGCTGCTAATTTTTACGGATTCGGAAGGCTTGCTTTTGATACAGGGCTTTCTCCTGAGGAGATTGCAAAGGAGTGGATACGCCTTACATATGGAATGGATGAACAGGTAGAAGAGACTCTTTTGAATATGCTGATGTCATCATGGCCGGCATATGAAAAATACACGTCACCCCTTGGAATAGGCTGGATGGTTAATCCGAGTTATCATTACGGTCCTAATGTGGACGGATATGAATACGACAGATGGGGGACATACCATCGCGCCGACCATTTGGGTATAGGCGTTGACAGGAGTCATGAAGGAACTGGATACGCAGCTCTTTACAGGGAGCCTAATGCATCTTTATATGATGATAAGGATAAATGCCCGGATGAGTTGTTGCTCTTTTTCCATCATATTCCGTATACATGGAAGCTGAACAGCGGAAAAACCGTAATCCAGCATATCTATGATACGCATTTTGAAGGCGTGGAAATTGTAGAGGATATGGTGCAGAGGTTTGAGAAACTTAAAGGAAAACTGCCTGATCACGTATATAAAAGGGCGATGGAAAGACTAGAGCATCAACAGGAGCATTCAAAAGAATGGCGCGACCAGATTAACACATATTTCTATAGGAAGTCCGGAATACCGGATGAAAAGAATAGGGAAATATATTGATGTTCAGGCGTTTGTTTGAGAAATGCAAGTTAAATAGAAAGGAAGATAATCATTATGGAAATGACATTACGGTGGTACGGTTCCAAATTTGATACGGTAACATTAGAGCAGATCAGACAGATTCCCGGCGTAAAGGGAGTTATCACGACGCTCTATGATACACAGCCCGGTGAGGTATGGTCAAGAGAGCGTATAAAAGCCATGAAAGATGAAGTAGAGGCAGCAGGACTTTGTGTTGCAGGCATAGAGAGCGTTAATGTGCATGATGCGATTAAAATCGGCTCTGATGACAGAGATACTTATATTGATAATTATATTGAAACACTTGAAAATCTCGGAAAAGAAGACATACATATGGTATGCTATAATTTCATGCCTGTTTTTGACTGGACGAGAACCGAGCTTGCACGCAAAAGACTGGATGGCTCGACTGTACTCGCCTATACTCAGGAAGCTGTAGATGCGTTGGATCCGGAGAAGATGTTTGCATCAATTGCCGGTGATACGAACGGCAGCGTTATGCCGGGCTGGGAACCGGAGCGTATGGAGCATGTTAAAGAGCTTTTTGAAATGTATAAAGACGTGGATGACGAAAAGCTTTTTGAGAATCTTAAATATTTTCTGGAGCGTATTATGCCGGTATGTGATAAGTATGATATCAACATGGCAATTCATCCGGATGACCCTGCATGGAGTGTATTCGGTCTTCCGCGCATCATCATCAATAAGAAAAACATACTGCGGATGATGCAGATGGTTGATAATCCGCATAATGGCGTTACCTTCTGCTCAGGCTCTTACGGAACTAATTTGGAGAACGACCTGCCTGATATGATTCGCTCACTGAAGGGAAGAATACATTTTGCACATGTGCGTAATCTGAAGTTTCATTCTCCGACCAATTTTGAGGAGTCGGCGCATCTGTCCAGTGACGGAAGCTTCGATATGTATGAGATTATGAAAGCATTGTATGATATCGGATTTGAAGGTCCCATACGTCCTGACCACGGAAGAATGATTTGGGGTGAGAAAGCGATGCCCGGTTACGGACTTTATGACAGAGCGCTTGGCGCGGCATATCTGAACGGATTGTGGGAAGCGATAGTAAAGAGCGCAAGATAGAAAAAGCGCAAGATAGCATTTGGGGATGCAGTGAAAAAAGAAATAGGAGGTTTACATAATGAAATTAGACGCGGAAGGCTTGAAAGAGCGTAAGCAATGGGAGAGTGCGGGATATGCGCTTCCACAGTTCGATAGGAAGAAAATGATGGATGCGACCAGTGAAAATCCGTTTTGGATTCACTTCGGGGCAGGAAATATTTTTCGTGCTTTTCAGGCGAACGTAGTGCAGAACCTGTTAAATCAGGGAGTGCTGGAAGCCGGACTTATAGCGGTGGAAGGCTTTGACTACGAAATTATTGAGAAAATGTATTAGACGCATTATAATTATGGGATTCTTGTTACTCTGAAATCAGAAGGAAGAGTTGAATAATGAGTAGTTGGAAGTATAGCCGAGTCATATAC
>CAMWWS010000123.1 GCA_947178085.1 uncultured Lachnospiraceae bacterium
GTCATAAATTCCGTTTTCCAGAATTTTACCGGAAAATGCTTTCCAGTTTGAATCCGTAATAATCCGTGCTGTTTCACCGGACTCATATTCCAGATATAATTCCGCAATACACTTCTTTCTATCTCCGTATAGATTCAAATATATATCATCAAATCCAAAACGCCCCTTGTACCAGCCTTCTCCCAGAAGAACACTGATCCTATTATTTCCTTCTTCCAACATTCCGGTAATATCAAATGTCTGATATTCCATTAACAAATCGTAAGAATGATACCCCGGAAGAAGATATTCATCTCCTGCCTTTATACCGTTAATATTCACTTCATAAAGCCCTGCGCCGAAAATGTATAATCTTGCTTTTTTTATTTTGTTTACAACTTCAAAATCACGATACAGAACCGGCATCTGTTTTTGATTTTCCGGTACAGAAATCCAATCGGCTGTCCATTTTTCTTCCATTTTGGCTGTCTCAAACCATTCAGTCCTGCTTTCGGCTTTCTCACCAAACTGCGTGCCTACAGACACTTTCCAAAAATAGCGCATTCTGGGCTTCAGACTTATCTGTACTTCTAACATGCACTGTCTGAAGTCATGCATAATACCACTGTCATAGATGGGATTACGCATATCATCTGTTTCAGATATGATTACCTGCACTTCGTCCGAAAATTTTGCAGCCGCCTCTTTTACCTTCCATGAAAGCGTCAGATATGAGAAATCATATCCTATCGGGTTTTCTAAATGATTGACTCTTAGATGTTCTATTCTCATATTTCTATCCTTCCCATAACTGACTTATTTTCTCTTATTAGCTGCACCTATCAATATGAAAGTTCTTTTCTTCCACAAAACGGATCAACCGGGCTTTTCCCTTTGAATTCACTGTTTCCGGTGATTTTGTTTACTACGGACTCTATGACAAACTCATTATTGGAATAACAATTGATATAAGTTTTTATCATCGGTACATCCAGCAAGTGATAGGGATTTGCTACACTGATGAACAAAACCGGAATTTCATTCGCAAACCACGGTACATTGTTACCCTGTCCCCAGAAGGTATACCAATTTAACCTGTTCGTTGTCTGATTGCTGGCATTTTCAACATTACCTATATAAATAACCAAATCATACTTTTCCTTAAATTTCTTGACATTATCAACGCCTACTTCAAAATTTTCTTTTTCATAGACAAAAACCTGAAACTTCTTCTTTTCCAATTCCTCTTTCACCTGCTTTAAAACACGCTCGTTTGAAGGAAAATTTCCCATAATTTCAAGCAGTACCTTAGGGTATTTTACTGCATCTATCGGAAGCAGTTTCTGACTGTCCTTTACCAAAGTAATGGATGCATCCGCCAATTCTCTGGCCCACGCTACATGCTGTTTACTCTTTAATACCTGCAGGCTGTCCTCACGTGGAACTAATGTTCCTGCCGCTTTCTTCTCATGAAGCTTCAATGCCGCTTTTAACGCCAAGATTCTTTTGTTAGCTTCCAATAAACGTTTCTCCGAAAGTATACCATTCCTGTATCCATCCATCATAAACTGATAGTCTTCTGCTAAATCTTTATTAAACAGAAACATATCGCAGCCGTTTTCGATTGCAAGCGGTACTGATTTTTCTCTTGCCATTGCCGCCGTGAATCCGACCATAGGTGTCGCATCAGTGATAACCAGACCGTTAAACCCTAATTTATCACGCAGCAATTTATTTAGAAGTTCTCTGGACAAAGATGCAGGAATAATACTACCTTCTGTCTGAGGATTATAATACTCCTGATATGCCGGCATTGCAATATGCCCTGCCATAACAGTCAGCGCTCCATCCTCAATCAGCCCTTTATATACCTTTCCATAGGTTTCGTCCCATTCCTCCATAGATAAGCTGTTGACTGAAGTGAGCAGATGCTGGTCTCTCTCATCTACTCCATCACCGGGAAAATGCTTAATTGATACCGCCACCTTACATTCCGTTGCAGCCCGCATATATTCCTTTGCATATGTATATACAGTCTCCGGATTATCACCATAAGTTCTAACATTGGTAATCGGATTATGGTAATTCATGTCTATGTCAACTACCGGTGCAAATGCCCAGTTAATCCCAAGAGCTGACGCTTCTGTACATGCAATTTTTCCAAGACGATAAGCATATTTCTTATCTCCTGCTGCCGCACATGCCATCTGTTTTCCGTAAGGAGTTCCGTCAGTGGCTGCTCCGTCTCCGCCTGCTTCAAGATTCGATGGAATCAATAACGGAACTTTGGAATGACTTTGTGCATATTCAAAAGTCTTTCTCATTTCTTCCCCAACACCGTCACGGAAGAACAATCCTCCTATATGAAATCCTAACATCATATCTAAATATTCCGGGGCTGTAGAGTATCCGATTGGACAAAAAAGCGCCCCGATCTTTTCTTCCAGAGTCATCTGCCCCAATGTCTTTTCTACCCATTCAATATCTGCATCGTTTAAATAAAAAGGCTTCTTTTTTAAGTCCATAATCTTCCTCACCTTCTACTATTCCAAGCTACTATAGTGCAATTCCAATCAAGTCACCGAAAGAATGCATTGCATGCGTACAATCCTCGCATGTTGCCGCTTCTCCTAATCCAGCGCTTTCAAATCCGCCTGCTTTTGCCGCCTCTATTCCTGCTTTTGCATCTTCCACCACAAGACAATCAGCCGGTGCAATATGTAAAAATTCTGCTGCCTTCAAGAACACTTCCGGATCCGGTTTCGATTTAGAAATATTGGTTCCGTCGCTGACAGCGTCAAAATAATCCTTTAACCCTAACCTTTCCAGTATAAATTTTGCATTTTTGCTTGACGAACCAATTGCAAGCTTTAATCCTTTTTCCCGAAGCGTATCTAAAGTTTCTTTAACCTCGGAAGATAAGTCTTTCTCTGTCATTTGACCTAGAAGCTCCACATACGTTTCGTTTTTTCTCTCTGCTAATACCTGCTTTTCATCCGAAGATAGCTCTTTATCACACCGCTCCAGAATAATTTCCAGACTTTCCATGCGGCTGACTCCTCTTAGCCGGTTATTAATTTTTTCATCAAAATATATTCCCATACTATCTGCCATTTTTTTCCATGCCAGATAATGATACTTATCTGTAAAACAAATTACTCCATCTAAGTCAAAAATCACTGCTTTATAATTCATCGTGTCCTCCAATGAAACTTATTTTGTTTTATTTGCCATATATTTTTTGAAAGTGACCAATTCAATCACCTTATTTTCATTATTCAAGTAAATTAAGAAGCATACTAATATCAATGCTGTCACAATCTGCTGAATAGAAGCGTCTACATTCAATCTTGCGTACATCAAAGATATAAATGCCGTCGTAACTGCTCCTAACAGATATCCGATTTTTTCATTGCAGAATCTTCCGATAAAGCCTCCGATAAACATCGGAAGAAACGCTGTAAACATTACTCCGATTGAGCCAAAATTCAAAGCCATCTGTATAGTTCCTGTATTGGTTGCACTGATAAAACCGACAACACCCATAAGCGCTCCGGCAATCATATAGCAGCAAACTGCATTTGGAACCTCTTTGATTCCTGTATTCACCGATACCTTTTGACCGGAAACAAGCGACTTATATTCATAACCAAACTGCGTATGGTCGAAAATAAATATAAAAATTAATAATCCAAATATTATTACAAGCGCATAATTTATAACACTTGGAAAACTTGTCAGTTCCGCATTTGCTACAAACGACACACCGTATCCCGATGTAATTGCAAACGCAAGACCTTCATAGAATAATGCCACGCCGAGAGATACAATAATCGGCGGAAGCTTTACAATCACATAAACCAGTCCTGATACCATCCCAAGTATTGCACCTGAGACAATAGAAATAATAAGCATAGGTACAGTAGGCAGTCCGGCCGATGTACATATGGAAGCGCTGATTACTGACGATAATAACGATATTGAACCGATAGAAAAATCAAACCTTCCGCTGTTCAGATTGAGTGACAGTGCGAATGTCGTAAGCATTACGGATGCTGCTGCCCTAAAAAATAATATCCAATTTCCTTGTGTTTCAAATAATTTCACGCCTTTTACACTGCACAGTATGAGTACAATCAGAAAGGTTGCTACGGGAATTGCCGCTGTTCCTGCTATTCTTTTATAAATATTCATATTATTAGTTTTCATATCATCATTCCTTACTGTTATTTTTCTGCAGGGCGGCGGCAGGCAAAAGCCCACCTGCCTCCTGCGCAACTTCCTTCATTTCCAATAGTTACATACCCTGAATTTCTTCAAAACTATATTTGCTTACAAAACTTTCAAATGCCGCATAGTCTGCTGTTAATAAAGTATCCAGCATTTCTTTAGTATAAGCAGGTGCATCTATGCTGCTGTCTACCGCATAGTAAGTATTGAATTCATCCGCGCCGGTTGCTACCCAATAACCCTGGCTTAAAGCAAGTGCATTTCCGTCTGTTGTACGAATTGGTGAACCCAAAGTTGCTCTGTATGTTGCAATAAAAATCGGTCCAATACTGGCTGAGAACTTTCCTGCAAGATAATCAAGCATTCCGGCCGCCATTGCTTCACCATAGCTGCTTGCATAAGCATCTACACTGGCAATTTTAACGTCAGTACCTGAGATTGCCGTTCCGAAGAAATCAGAACCGTTTCCTACTGCAAGAATTACTTCCAGGTCTGCTGTCTGCGCCATCTGTGCACATTTTCCAAACCATGCATCATCCATATCATATCCGCCGACATAGCCCAGAATATTAACATCCCCAATAGCACCGGTCTTTATTTCGCCATCTGCAAATATCTGTCCGAGAATGGCTCCCTGATTATCTGCTCCCTGATAGCTTGCGCCATCACCGCCTGCTTCAACCATTGCGGTAAGCATTCCTGCTGCACGGTAAATATGCATTTCAGTATAGTAAGGAATTGCACCGCCGAAGATAGCAAAGTTCTTCACTCCCTGATCCAGATAATGTTTCGCCATGTTGTATCCGGTCTCAAACTCTACATCAAGAGAAGGTCCAATCGCACCTACATAGTACTGATACCCCTTATAAGTTTCATACTCCTCATCTGTCAAAGTACCCGTTGCAACTGCATAGTACACACCTGCTGCGTCACACTGCTCAAGCTGTGCTGCACGGTCAAAGGATGAAAATGAGATAACAGCCTTACAATTATTTGTAATAAAAGTATCAATTGCTGAGGTTTCACCTGCTGCATCCGTAAGCTCATCAGAGTAAATCAACTCTACGTTGTATTGTTTTTGAATATACTCTGTATAGTAAGTACGGAATGCAAGAGCTTCCGCAGATGTGGCATCTGACACCAGAATACCCATTTTTACGGTTTTACTCATATCAAGGCCTGATGCTGCACTTCCGCCCTCATTTGTTGTCCCGGAATTACCGGATTGCTCTGTCTGTCCTTCAGTTCCTGTACTTCCTGTGTTACTTCCCGTCCCGGAACCGCTGTTGCCACAACCTGCTAACATTGACACTGTCATAGCAGCTGTTAGCAATAATGCCCAAAACTTTGTCATTAGATATTTCCTCCTTATTTTCATGATTTATGTATTATAGTGTTTCCACAAAATACCGAAGCTGTTATCTTGGCAGCATATTGCCTCTCTGGTCGCTGGTTGCCAAGAATACAACCAGAATAAAGATTGCCGCCTTTACCATTTGCCCAATTCCTGAATTCAGGTTGAACATCACCATAATCTGGCCAAGCAATGTCATGGAAAAAGCTCCAATCACTGCCGCATAAATTTTACTCCTTGCTCCTCCGGATACCGGCATGCCGCCAAATACGATAGCGATAATAACATCCATTCCCACACTGGAAGCTGTGTTCCTTGTAAGTGTAGGCGCATATATAATGGAAAGGAATGCTCCGAGTCCTACCCCTATTCCCGACATTACAAATGCAATGATTGCCATCTTTTTATCCGAAATACCACTCAGCTTAGCACAAACCGGATTACCACCCAGAAATTTCTGCATTCTTCCGATTTTGGTAAAGCTGAAAACAAATATACATAGAAGAACAAATATCAGAAGAATAATAATCTTAAAGGTTGTATTATTTAACGCTTTCACTGCCGCTGCCGGAACTGCAATTTCCGAACCGGTTCCGTTTATGCTGATCAGAACCAATACCAAGGCATTCAGCACACTCAGCATTGCAATAGTCGTAACAAAGACAGGAAGATTAAATACCGATGCAAGCACCGAGTTAAATAGTCCGACCAAAACCGCTACCCCTATACAAACAAGCGTCATCAAAAATAAATTCTCAGTTTTGATATATACCATTCCGCCAATCAGTGCGCTTACCGCAGTGGAAGCTCCAAGACTTATATCAAAGGATCCCAGTGTATAAATGAATATGGCGCCCGTTGCGACAACCGCTACCACAACGGATTGATTGATAATACTTTTCAGTCCGTAGGAAATATTTATATCCCGCATCGTACCAATTATCAGGAAAGCTGCAAACAATGCAATCAGTCCAAATAAAGGAGTCAGATTCATAATGTATTTCTTTACTTTGCTATTTTTCATTCCGCTTTCCTCCTAAATCATGTATTGAATGATATCTGATTCACTCAAAGTCTCACTTCTTTGAAATTCCTTTTTGATTTCACCATCTTTCATGACAATCAAGCGATCAGCCATTCCTATTAACTCTGTCATTTCTTCAGATATGATAATTATGGACTTTCCTTCTTTTTTCATCCGATACATCAACTGATACATTGCCTGCTTAACGCCTATGTCAACACCTCTGGTCGGACAATCCAGAACCAGTATTTCACTTCCTCGTCCAATCCATTTACCAAAAACAACTTTTTGCTTATTTCCTCCGGACAAAGCTGATACATACTGGTCCATTTCCGCACATTTCACTTTCAAATCATCTATCTGCTGCTGTACATACTTCTTTTCCCTTCCGGGTAAAATAAGGAAATTATGCAGTGCAAAGCGGTCTAGTCCGCCGACTGCAATATTGTCACGTATGCTTGCATTCAAACACAAAGACTCAACATCTCTGTCTTTCGCAGCATACCCGATCTGTTCTTTCATAGCATCCGCTTCGTCTTTTAACTCCCTGCCTTTTATCAGGACTCTGCCTGTTGCCGGCTTACATGCCCCAAAAAGGACTTTACCGAGCGTATGCATTCCACAGTGTGACAGTCCGCCGATTCCAAGTATTTCTCCCTTATGTATCTGTAAATTAAAATTCTTTAGCTGATCACCCAGGTTAGCATCTGTTACTTCCAATACAACTTCATCGCTGTAACTTCCATCATAATCACTGCGATAATAATCGCCCTGCATTTCCCGACCTATCATGCTGGTCTTAATCAGTTCCTCATCGAATTCTTCCTTGGAAAACGTTACAATAATCTTTCCGTCTCTAAGTACCGTAAGAGAATCACAGACATTCATGATTTCATCCAAATCATGAGAAATGAAGATTACTGCCTTATTTTCTTCTTTCATCCGATTCATAATCTTGTATATGATATCGCGGCCAATCTGCGATAATGCGGTTGTCGTTTCATCTACCACCAAGACTTCCGGATTTTTAATCATAATTTTGGCAATCTCGACTAATTTTCGGTCCTGCATATC
>CAMWWS010000124.1 GCA_947178085.1 uncultured Lachnospiraceae bacterium
GTCGGATGGAGTTGTAAAGTTAAAAAGGTTTAGTAATTAATAATTATTGTACATCAGCGCCTGAGCTATAATGATATATCATTATCATAAGCTCAGGTGTTTTTTCATGGATTTCAATCTCAATTTATCATTTCTTCTACATTTGTTAAGAAAAACTTTCGTTTTTTATGCACAACATTTTCCATTTTGTTATTTATATTATAGGAAATGATGCCATAGCGTAAATCATTCCAATGAGAATGCGACGAGTTTGCCGTAGGCATACTCTTATTCTCGGAATCGAGTGCGCTGGCACTCGATTTTTTATCATCTTTATATGCTCATACAGGCAAGGAATTTTTTGGGAAGAATATAAAAAGGAAATTTCCATGTTTTTGAAAAAAATGAAGCTTTTCACATGCTAAAAACGTTATTTATTTTAAATGCAAATTGGCGTATGGAAAGTGAACCAAAGGCTAGACTAATAAAACACAAAGAGAGGTAAAAAACATGAGCATAAGCACAATAACCCTATATTTTACACAGTACGGCGCAATCGCGATTTTCATAATCGTTCTTCTGGAGTATATGAATCTTCCGGGTTTTCCGGCAGGCATAATCATGCCGCTTTCAGGCGTATGGGCGGCAAAAGGAAATATTAACTTTTTTGCGGTAATGATGATTACGCTATCGGCGGGAGTACTCGGAAGCTGGATTTTATATTTCTTAGGATGGATGGGCGGAAATCTGTTTCTTGAAAAATATCTTAAGAAATTTCCGAAATGCAAGGATGCAATTGACAGGAATTTTGAATTGATAAGAAGCAGAGGTTATTTCGGTATTTTCGTAAGCAAGCTGATTCCGATGATAAGAACCCTGATTTCCATTCCGGCGGGCGTATTAAAAATGAATTTCGTAAAATATACCATAAGCTCCGCGCTTGGCGTATTTGTATGGAATCTGGTTTTCGTGGGCGCCGGTTATTATCTGGGCGATGCGATTTTGACTTACTTAAAATAAGGGGGTGAAAATGATGAAAATAGCAATGATGACAAACAATTACAAACCTTTCATAGGCGGAGTACCTATTTCTATAGAGCGTTTGAGTGAAGGCTTAAGGGCTATCGGGCATGAAGTAGTGGTATTTGCTCCCAATTATAAAGGACAGGAAGAAGATGAAAATGTGGTACGCTATCATTCTTTTATCAAAGGAATAGTAAACGGCGTATCGGTTCCGAACAGCTTTGATTCAAAAATTGAAAAAGAGTTCAGGGAAGGTAACTTTGATTTAATTCATGTTCACCACCCCATGCTTATCGGCAGGACGGCTTTGCATCTGTCGCGAAAGTATAACGTACCTTTGTGTTTTACTTATCATACCAAATACGAGCAGTATCTTCACTATATTAAGGCGCCTTTTTTAGCAGATCTTGTTCCGTATTATGTGAATGACTATATTAGTCAATGCGATATGGTGTTTGCGCCTACGCCGTCCATGAGGGATTATCTGTCGGAAATCGGAAGCGGCACAAGTCTGGCCGTACTGCCTACAGGTATCGGAAGCGAAAGTTTTAAGGCAGACAAAGGGGAAGTAGAAAGTCTGCGCAATGAACTGCTTGGAGGAAAGAAATATCTGTTCTGCACGGTGGCGAGGCTGGCAAAAGAAAAGAACATTGACTTTTTATTCCGTGCGCTTGCAATGAGAAAGAGCAGGCTGATGAATGAAAGCACGGATATGTCAGGCGGCGATTGCGGTTCGGATTTCAGACTGGCGATAGTAGGAGAAGGACCATACCGGAATGAGCTTGAGAAAATGGCAGAAAAGTTAAACATACGCGATGAAGTAGTATTTGTCGGCAAGGTATCCAATGAACAGGTTAAAAATTACTGTAAGGCTGCGGATTTGTTTTTGTTTGCTTCTCAGTCGGAAACTCAGGGAATCGTTCTGTTGGAGGCTATGGCAGCAGCAACGCCGGTACTTGCCGTAAATGCGACTGGCGTCCGGGATGTGGTGGTAAACGGCAGAAACGGATATATGACATGCGAGTCGGAAGAAGAATATAATAACAGACTAGAATCCTTACTGGCACAGGACAGGGAATATCTTAAGCAGGGAGCCTTAGCGACAGCAGGAAAATATGAGATGCAGGAAATTGCCAAATCTGCAGCAGTTTATTATAATACTGCTATACAGAATCACAGGCAGAACCCGGAAAAAGTACGGGGAATAAGAAGAATCATAGCCAGCGCAGATTTTGGAAGACTCCATTAAAAAGACTGTATTAATATATAAAATATAAATGCCTGTGGAGAATGACATAAATTGAGGGATATAGGGGGGACGGTCGCTTGGAAGCATTTCATATTTTGATTGTAGAAGATGATAAAGAGATACGTGAAGGAATAGAGATTTATCTAAAGAATCAGGGATATCAGGTATCTCAGGCAGCAGACGGAGTGGAAGGACTGGAGAAAATTGAAACACAGAGAATCCATCTTGCCATAGTAGACGTTATGATGCCCAGAATGGACGGCATAACCATGATGATGAAGGTACGCGAGAAAGGCTATGATTTTCCGGTCATAATGCTTTCAGCCAAATCCGAAGAGGTAGATAAAATCATGGGCTTAAATATGGGAGCGGACGACTATGTGACCAAGCCTTTTACCACGATGGAGCTTCTTGCAAGGGTCAATTCCCATCTTCGCCGTTACCGCAGATACTTAGAAGCGGTAGACGAAAAACAAGGCAATGATAAGGTTCACATAATAGGAGGACTGGAATTGAATGAGGACACCGTGGAGGTGACGGTAGACGGCAATCCCGTGAAGCTGACTCCTATGGAATTCAAGATTCTGCTTCTTCTGGTGAAAAATCCGGGAAGGGTGTTCAGTGCAGAAGAAATTTATGAGCGGGTCTGGAACGAGCAGGCAGTTAATACGGATACTATTATGGTGCATGTCAGAAGGATTCGGGAAAAGATAGAAATCAATCCGAAGGAACCAAAATATTTAAAGGTGGTGTGGGGTGTTGGATACAAAATTGAAAAAATATAACAGGGCAAAGAGGACGGGAATTATTATAACAGTGCTGGCAGCGGCATTATTTGTAGCGCTCTTTCCTTTATTCAGGTATAAAGCAGAGCAATATCTAGAAGAGGGAGGAAGAGAAGGGCTGGAAGATGAAATTTTCATTCAGTCATTGATTCGTAGTAATTACGTTTTCTATAAGAATGTATTGGATAAAGGCGGAAGCAAAATATATTCTTATGAAGAACTGTATATGGATAAGGTTTTAGAGGATATAAGTGAGAGTAGTGTAGATTATAACATTGGGGAAGGCATATACGAGGAAAACACATACGTTGAAGATGGCAGTTATACATGGGAAACTGAAGTCAGGGAGACTGTGGATAAAGAACAGTTAAACAGCATAGTAGGGCTTTATGTCGGACAGATTCAGGATGCTATAGCCTCGATTCAGGATATTGTGGATGCAATCGGCACAAGTATGGATTATTATGTTCTGGATAAAAGCACAGGTGCAAGCGTTAAGAATACATCTCTTCCGATAGATGAGCTGCTTATAATAAAAGGATATGTTAATGCAGAAGGCAGCAGTGATATGTCTGATGAATATAATACTGAAAATGGCGGCATAACGGATATAGAAGCCGAATATGAGTATTATATTATCATGGATTATGACAGTTATGGAAATCTGCAGAATATAAGCGTCAAAGGTAAGGATGCGGATAAACTTTTAAAAACGGTACGGAGCCTGGAAAGCAGCAGTAACGGAAGAATTTTGAGAAACCGTTATGAAACGGAGAAATTCACACTTTATGATGAAGAAGAAGGCAGAGAAACAAAACAGTTGACAATCACCCAGAAAAAGCCTGAAAATGTTACCTTCATATATGCTGTTACGGCTGAACAGATGCAGTTATTCAAAAATAAAGGGTATGCCAGCGCACATTTAGGTGCAAATTACGGAATGTCTCCAATCTTTCATAGCTACTATCAGGCAGGAGTAGACAGCGCTTATATATTGTTTTTTTCAGTTATTTTTATAATAACGGTTCTGCTTGCTGTTTTCAGACCACTTGCGTTAGAAGGAGTGAAGGAAAGAAAAGCGCCAATCGAGGCGGTGGTTATTGCAGCGGGCGTCTTATTGGTATTTAGCATTGATGGTCCGATTAGATTTATAGCAAATGTTGAAAGCGGAGATGTTGTTCCATGGGTTAGTGAGTTTCTTGAATTGTTATTGCCTGAAGGAGCAGAGTATGCCTATATATCGGAAATAGTATGTGGAATTGTAAAATATGCGATAAGCTTCTGCGTGTTTGCCTTTATATTCGCTATATGGTATTTCTTATGTATGGAAGTATCGGACATTGTACGTGACGTTAAAAAGTATATCAGTACAAGATGCCTGACTTATATAATCTTACGGAAAACCTGCGCATATATCAAAAGAAGCTATAAAAATTTTAAGGCGGAAGTTATGAGTGCGGATTTGGGCAAAGATATGGATAAGCTGCTTAAAAAGCTTGTTATAATTAACTTTTGCCTGCTGATGGTTATATCATTTTTTTGGGCGTTTGGAATTCCGCTTCTGGTTATTTATTCATTTGTAATATATTATATTTTCAAAAAATATATAAGGAAAGTCAGCGCGCAGTATAAAAATCTGCTTAATTCAGTAGGTTCAATTGCACATGGCAGCCTGAACAATACCTTTGAAGAGGATTTCGGTATATTTGAATCTTCCAAAGAAGAACTATGCGAAATCCAGAACGGTTTTAAAAATGCAGTGGATAAAGAAGTAAAGAGCCAGATGATGAAGACGGAACTGATAACCAACGTATCGCACGACTTAAAAACTCCTCTGACGGCTATCATCACATATATTGATTTGATGAAGGAGGAAAATATAACAGAAGAGCAGAGAAAAATATACTTAGATACGTTAGAGAAAAAATCCCTGCGTCTCAAAGTACTTATTGAGGACTTATTCGAGGTGAGCAGGGCAACCAGCGGCAACATAAGCCTTGACATGGTTCCGGTGGATATCTGTAATCTGATGCGTCAGGTATATTTAGAGCATGAAGACAAAATGAAGGAAGCAGGGCTTCAGGTACGATTCAACATGCCGGACGGAAAAGTCATATTACAGCTTGATTCCCAGAAAACATACCGTATTTTTGAAAACCTGTATGGCAACATCATAAAATACGCGCTGCATGAGACCAGAGTATTCATAGAAGCTGAGAAGCGGGAGCAAAAAGACGGTACACCGGAGGGCATACACATTGAAATCAAAAATATTTCGGCACAGGAAATTGTCGGCGACCCACAGTATCTGTCAGAACGTTTCGTACGCGGAGACGCTTCACGTAACACGGAAGGAAGCGGTCTGGGGCTGGCTATTGCCAGAAGCTTTACCGAGCTTCAGGGCGGAACTTTCCGCATAGAAACCGATGGGGATTTATTTAAGGTGATTTTGGAGTGGGGGTAGGTAATACTTCTGTAACAGACGGGTCTTCAAAAATACGTGCTTTTGGCGGATTATAAGTAAAAAATACAAAACAGATAAAAAGAACACATACCAGGCAACATAATAAGAACGTATAAGGCTCTAACCTACGTGATAATGTGAGCTTATAGGAAAGCCGGAACGCAATTATGATACTCAAAATAAATATGCCAATGTCCAAGATAAAAATGTCTCGGCCAAGCATAGACGTATAGGCGTAGAAAAATAGGGGAATCAGCAATGTTCCCGCTATAATTCCAAAGCATAATGCAGAAGCAGCGCATGAGTAAATGTTTCTGAATCTGAAAATAATGATGAGGGAGTATATAAGCATTGGGAAAAATAATAGCTTCATATGCTCCCAAATTGATTCATTAGTTGGCGTAAAAATCCCGACTATATGATTATTTCCACTCCAATCATACAGAAAGTGGGCAAGTGTTCCTGTAATAAAGACAAAAATTACTCCTATTATTGTATATTGCTTTAAGTGTTTCATGGAAAGTACCTCATGGATTAGTATATGTGGATGAAAAGAAAAAAGTATGTAATCAGGACGGTTCAATCGTCCTGATTTTTACGGGATACAGGGTAGCCATTTCCTTGGATGTCAGTTGTAATATCGTTGAGCTGCTGTTTGGGGGAACGATTTTTTCTATCATTGATCATACCGCTTTCCCAAGCTCCTTTAGGGATAGTGCGGATACGCTTATCTTTATCTGCTGCTTTCATTATGACCTCCTGAATTTTGATAGAATTAGTATAACCGAAAAATGGAGGAATAATCTATTTGGATTAGAAGAGAAGTGTATGATATAATAAGCGTAGTGATTTAAGAGGAGAGATAGTATGGGTAATGAAGCAAAAAATGATTTTATAAATTTTATTTTAGAACGATTCAAAATTGAAAGAGAAAAATTTGACAGATCAGGCGTGTATGCATACACGCAGCGTCTGCTTGCTTATAATTCGAATAAGATAGAGGGGAGCACGCTTACAGAGGAACAAACCGCCTCTCTTTTTGACAATGGTACTTTACCTAAATCAGATGACTATTATAGAGCAAAAGATGTTGAAGAAATGAATGGACATTTTCTGATGTTTAATAAAATGCTGGATACCTTGGACGAGCCGCTGTCAACAGAATTGATAAAACAGTTTCATTATGAGTTAAAGTCGGGTGTATTTGAAGATCGTGCTAATGGATATGCTATTGGTGATTATAAACAGCGTCCTAACATGATCGGTATATATCAGACAGTAAGACCGGAAAATGTTGCTAATGAAATGTATTTATTAATGGATTGGTATGGCAAACAAGCGGTAAATATTTCTGTATTAGCCGAGTTTCATGCAAAATACGAGAGTATTCACCCGTTCCAAGACGGCAATGGCAGGACAGGCAGGTTGATTCTTTTTAGAGAATGTTTGAAGAATGGAATCGTGCCGGTTGTGATTGAAAATGCTAATAGAAATGAGTATTTGGATGCATTGAAAGAATTTAGGGAAGCAGAAAAATTGGATAAATTGATTGAACTTTTCGAGAAGGAACAACAGTTTTATTTTGAGAAGTGTAAGTATTTTATATAAGATTGCGACGAATGTTCAGATTTATTGATGTATATAAGAGGATAGTTGTATGGAAAAATCATGTGTATATGAATATGAACAATGAGGATTTTTCAGAGGAACATGAGGAACTTGTAAGAGTGTGAGTTTCATAATTAATCTTCTTTTTTTGATACTTTTTATATAAAGTTACAATACCCACAAAAATATTCACACTTTTTTGTTCTGAAACGGTTTAAAACGGACTGAAGTGATCTGAAAAGAAATGACTAATAAAATAAAAAACGCTACATCTACCGAATCTTCGGTATTTCCAGCGTTTTTCAGGGTTGGGCTGTTATAAACAGTCAACAGCTCGTAGGGGAATCGAACCCCTGTTTCCGCCGTGAGAGGGC
>CAMWWS010000125.1 GCA_947178085.1 uncultured Lachnospiraceae bacterium
ATCAGATACAGGGCAAAAAACAGACCTTCGGGGCTGGTAATAAAAATCTGATTTACATACACAGAAGAAACTGCCAGCATCAGCATTGTAATACACGCTGCAATCTTTCCTACCATTTTTTTTACGGCAAAATACGCCAGCAGAAGCGTTGCCGTCTGGATAAAAATATGCAGCCATACCGTCGCATTTTCAAAGAAAGATAATACAAATGACAGGCATAGTATGTACAAATATGAAGCGCCATGCAGTATAATCTCTGCATATTCTCCGATATTTCCGGAAGCCGCCAGATAATGCTCAGTCTCTTCCATTGAGCGCAATCCATAATGCATATACATCTCAACACGATAAATAAGTCCTGCACAACAGATACAAAATACTGTAATAATCTCCCATATGATCGCTGCGCGCCGGCTTATCCTATACTTATTCCTAAGCTTTGAAGCTGCTTTATTTATAAGAATACAGCATGCTATAATCAATACGAGAACCAAAGCAACAAAGGCTATCATGTAATATACTGTTCCCGTGCCTATTTCATTTTTCCAGAATAGCACCGTATATATGGCTAACAATACCCCTGCAGCACATGTATACACTGCCCATAGCAAGCTGCTTAACCATGTTCTTTTATATATCATCAAACCTGCTCCTATATTTGATTTAAAGCCTGCTCCAAGTCTTCTATTATATCCTTTACATTCTCAATTCCGACAGAAAGACGAATCAAATCAGGAGCAACGCCGGCTTCTTTAAGCTGTTCGTCGTTCATCTGTCTGTGTGTATGGCTAGCCGGATGCAGAACACAGGTTCTCGCATCAGCAACATGCGTCACGATTGCGGCAAGTTTAAGCTTATCCATCATATCTGAAGCAGCCTTTCTTCCGCCCTTAAGCCCAAATGAAATAACGCCGCAGGTACCCTTAGGCATATATTTCTGTGCTAACTCATAGTATTTATTGCTCTTAAGTCCCGGATAATTCACCCAAGCGACTTTTTCATGCGCTTCCAGATATTCCGCTACCTTCTGAGCATTATAACAGTGTCTTTCCACACGAAGCGGCAGAGTCTCAAGCCCTACATTCAGCAAAAATGCATTCTGTGGCGACTGTATAGAGCCTAAATCCCTCATAAGCTGGCTTGTTGCCTTAGTAATGTATGCTGCTTTTCCGAATTTCTCCGTATATGTAATTCCATGATAGGATTCATCCGGTGTGCATAGTCCCGGAAACTTCTCAGGATATTTTGTCCAGTCAAAATTACCGGAATCCACGATACAACCGCCTACCGACATAGCGTGTCCATCCATATATTTCGTAGTGGAGTGGGTGACGATATCAGCCCCCCATTCAAACGGATTGCAGTTAATCGGCGTAGCAAATGTATTGTCTACAATAAGCGGCACCTGATGACTGTGTGCCAGCTTCGCAAACTTCTCAATATCAAGTACAACCAATGCCGGATTCGCAATCGTCTCGGCAAATACACATTTGGTATTCTCCCTGAAAGCCTTATTCAGTTCTTCAACATCTGCATCAGGATCGACGACGGTACACTCAATACCCATCTTCTTCATCGTACAGGTCAGCAGATTAAAAGTACCTCCATATACTGTCGAAGACATCACCACATGGTCTCCCGCTTCGCAGATATTGAATACGGCATAATAGGTTGCCGCCTGTCCGGAAGATGTAAGCATGGCAGCCACGCCGCCTTCAAGCTCACAGATTTTGGCTGCTACACATTCATTGGTAGGATTTTGCAGCCGTGTATAAAAAAATCCGCTTTCCTCTAAATCAAACAACCTTCCCATCTGTTCTGACGAATCATATTTAAAAGTTGTACTCTGATAGATTGGCAGCACCCTTGGTTCGCCGTTTTTCGGCTTCCATCCCGACTGTATGCATATTGTTTCCTTTTCATACTGCTTTCCCACTTATATAGCCTCCCTTTTTATATCACTCATCCCAGTTATGATATACTGCCTGTACATCATCATCTTCTTCAAGTAAATCCAGTGTTCTCTGTAAATTCTTAATTGCTGTCTCATCAGTAAGCTCCACCCAGTTCTGTGGAATCATGGTAACTTCGGAAGACGCCATCTTGACCCCTGCATCCTCCAACGCTTTCGTTACGGTCTCCAAATCATCCGGCGCCGTGTAAATCTCAAAGCTGTCCTCTTCTTCTGAAAAATCCTCTGCGCCCGCGTCCAATGCAGTCATCATCACATCATCCGCTTCCATATCGCATTCTTCCCTGTCTATGATGATAAGTCCTCTTTTGTCAAACATAAAAGAAACACAGCCCGGAGTGCCGACATTGCCCTGTCCTTTGGTAAAAGCGCTTCTTACATTTGCCGCCGTTCTATTGGTATTATCAGTCAGGGCGTCAACAATTATCGCTATACCGTTAGGACCATAACCCTCATAGGTCACATATTTGTAATTGACGCTTCCATTGTCTCCTGCAGCTTTCTTGATTCCTCTTTCTATAGTATCATTCGGCATATTGTTAGCTTTCGCTTTCGCGATAATCTGTGCTAACTTAAAATTATTGTTCGGATCCGGTCCTCCATCCTTAACCGCAACAGCAATTTCTCTTCCGAGAATAGTAAAAATCTTACCTTTTGCAGCATCATTTTTTTCTTTCTTATGTTTAATATTTGCAAATTTTGAATGTCCTGACATATCAGTAACACTGCTCCTTTCTCAGTCTGTGACTTAGTGCTTTTTCATTAATACACTTGATTCTTTCTCAACCTGCGAATTTGTGCTCTCATACACAAATTTGCATGTGAAAAATTTATTTTTCACATTATTTTATCATTTCTTTTCTGTTTCTTCAACCATCTTGGAATTTTTTTCTTCGTCAGGCTCCGTTTCAGGCATTTTAGATGCACTCACGCTCTGAACCATCAGGTTTTTGGCTTCAAGGATTTTAAACAGATACCCTTTATATTGAAATTCAAATTCTTCACCGTCTTCAGGAATATGCTCAAGTCTTGAAATCACGAAACCGTTGACTGTGTCAAAAACTTCCTCATCCATTGCTATTCCAAGCTGCTCTGACAATTCATCCAGCGGCATCATACCGTCAATTATGTATTCATTCTGACCGTTTTCCTTGATATAGCTTTCTTCTTCGTCATATTCATCCTGAATCTTTCCGACTATTTCTTCCAGAATATCTTCAAGTGCAAGCAGTCCCGCCGTCTGCCCATACTCGTCAATGACGATTGCCATCTGAATTTTTTCATTCTGCATGGTTTTCAGCAAATCGTCTATCTTTCTTGTCTCTGTAATAAAGAACGGCTCCCTGAGCAGCCCTTTGATTTTTCCGATAGATTTCCCCAACATCTTATCATTCATCTGCATACGCATGACGTCCTTCAGATGCAGAATTCCTACGATATGGTCAATCGTACCGTCATAGACAGGAAAACGGCTGTTGTGCTCGTTAATGATAAAAGCCGCCGCCTCCTGTAATGTCATATTACAGTCAATCGCAATCATATTATTACGGTTGATCATGATATCCTTAGCTTCCTTTTCACCATATTCAAAAATATTGGTAATCATCTCCGCTTCGCTTTCAAGCAGAACCCCCTGCTCATGCCCGACACTTATCATGGAACGGATTTCTTCTTCCGTAACATCTGCAGTCTCATCCAGTCCTTTTATGCCAAACACTTGCAGAATCCCTCTGGCAGTTATTGATATAAATCCGGTAAACGGCGCTGCAATGCGCACAAAAAGATATACCGGCGTAATACAAAGCCTGATCCATGCATCGGGATATCTTGACGCAGCCTTCCTTGGAATTAGCACACCGAAAGTCAGCACTATGTATAACATACATATTGTAACAACGATTGCAGTAAGCACTATGAAACAATCAATCTGCCAATCTGCATTCCAGCCCATGTTTTTTATGGCAGCAGCGGAAAATAACCAGAAATAATTATATAATCTTACTAAAAGGAATGCTCCGAGCAGCATATTAATCATTACAATCCCCAACTGTACTGCATTTGAGTACTTAGCCGGATTGTCTATCATATACTGCAGCCTTTCGGCCTTTTTATCAGGCTTTTTTTCACTATCCTCCGCGTCAGTGTTCGAGCGGTTCTGCAGCGCGGCGTTAAAACCGTAAAATATCATTTCCAAAACCAAAAGAGTTAAAAATACCAGCACCATGCCAATATCAATCATGTCAATAACCTTACCCTTTCTCAGTCAGTATGCCCGTACTACTCTTATGTATCAAGCTCAAGACTTACCATTAAACCTGTATTAACTTCTTTCATAATTTCCTTATCAAGATGGCAGACTCTGTCCTTCAATCTCTTCTTATCAATAGTACGAAGCTGCTCTAAAAGGATTACCGAGTCCTTTACCATATCATATTTATTTGCATTCAATTCTATATGCGTAGGCAGCTTAGCCTTATTCATCTTAGAGGTAATCGCCGCACAGATTACGGTCGGGCTATGCTTATTTCCGACATCGTTCTGAATAATCAACACCGGTCTGACGCCCCCCTGTTCTGAGCCGATTACCGGTCTTAAGTCAGCATAATAAATATCTCCTCGTCTCATATCAAACACTTCCTTCAATCAATCCAGCAATTCTAAGTAACAGCAATAGTATTGCCAATTTCTCTGAAGGTATACGCACAAATCATTTATCAATCCGCTTTTGTATTCATGACTTCGCCGTTCTTTATATAAACTCTCGGAATCCTCACCCCCAGATTGCAGGCAAACTCATAGTTAAATCTGCCGGAAAGCTCTCCCAGTTCTTCCAAAGTAATCTGAGAATCTCCATCCTGCCCGATTAAAGTAACTTCATCCCCTTCTTTAGCTTCCGGGATATCATCTATGCATACCATAAACTGATCCATACAGACTCTTCCGAGAATAGCCGCCTTCTTTCCATGAATAAGGACATATCCTTTATTTGAAAGACTTCTTGGATATCCGTCACCGTATCCTACCGGAATGGTGGCTATACGCATTTTTTTATCTGTTATATATGTGCCACCATAGCTTACAGGCACACCCTTTTCCACCTGCTTGATAAATACGATATGACTCTTTAATGACAATGCAGGCTTAAGCGGCACAATATCTTTATTAACTTCACTTGACGGCCATAACCCGTATATAATAATCCCTGCGCGCACCATATCCATATCGGCTTCTTTTAACTCTATGATGCCTGCGCTGTTCGAGCAGTGCTTTATCGGAATCCTGTATCCGAGCTCAGTTTCTATCCGGCGCATGAACACGCTGATTTGACCAAGCTGCGTGTTGACCGATTCCTTATCTTTTTCATCCGCCCTTGCAAAATGTGTGAATACGCCTTCTACCTCAATATTTTTATATGACAGTGCCTTTTTAACGAAACTTAAGCCGCTGTCATCAGGATAAATACCGATTCTTGACATGCCTGTATCGACTTTTATATGAACTTTAGCCTTCTTTCCAAGTATGGCAGCCCGTGAATCCAATTCTTTCAGCATATCGTATCTAAACACTGTCTGCCGGATTTCCCTTTCTATCAATTCATCATAGCAATGCGGAAAACTATACCCCAGAATCAGTATAGGCTTTCTAAGCCCAGACTTATGCAGCATAAGCGCTTCCTCCGCTGTCGCCACGCCATAACCGAATATATAATCAAGCTGCTCTAACTCCATTCCTATTCTGACAGCGCCATGCCCGTATCCGTCTGCCTTGATTATACCCATTATCTTTGTATCCTGAGCAATATTTTTCTTAATCTGCTCCAGATTATATAGAACAGCATCTAAATCTACTACTGCATATACCCTTTGGTAATCATCCATCATGTTAATACCTCGGTTTCTTTCTCAACCTGCGAATTTGCGTTCATCGATTTTCTTAATCAATTCCCGCAGGTTATCTATGATATCCGTCGCCGTCATGCTGCGTTCTCCACAGCATACCGACGCCATATCGCCCGCAAATCCATGCAGACAGACTCCCATAACTGCCGCTTCCTTAGCTTCCATTCCCTGCGCAAGCAGACCTGTAATAATTCCTGCCAATACATCGCCTGAACCTGCCGTAGCCATTCCCGCATTACCTGATGTATTAATAAATCCGCAGTCTGCACCCGGACATTCTACAACCGTTCTTGCATCCTTACAGACTATGATACAATTCAGCTTATCGGAAAGATTTTTCGGATAGACGGTCAGATTATCAGAAACTTCTTTAATACTACAGCCGTATAATCTTGCAAATTCCCCAAGATGAGGAGTTAAAATAATCTCTCTGTTCACAGGCTTAATTTTCCTGCCCGCCAAGATATTCAATCCGTCGGCGTCTATTACCATCGGCAGGCTGCTCTCATTCAGACACATATCTAACATCCATACTGCCTCGCCGCCTGTTCCTATACCGGGACCAATCAGAATACAGTCCGCCCATGATAAGGCTTTTTTAAATTCTTCCTCAAAATCGGAATTATCACCATATACTGTGAGCATCGCTTCCGGCAGAGCTTCAAGCATTACATCACGATTCTTTAGCGAAGTCACGATTTTAACCATTCCCGCTCCCATCCGGAAAACACTTCTTCCTGCCATAACAGCCGCGCCGCACATAGAATCACTGCCTGCAATCACCAAAGCTTTGCCAAAAGTTCCTTTATTACCGTCAGGTCTCCGTATGGGAAGCCTTATATCATCTATTGAATCATAAGTATACCAATAAGGTTTACTTCCCATAAGGCTGTGCTCATCAATTCCCATATGTCCGCATATGATTTTACCACAACATCCGGTTCCGGGATAGAGAACTTCTCCAAGTTTAATAAATCCATAAGTAACTGTCAGATTCGCGCGGACTGCACAGCCGAGAATACGTCCTGTGCCGGCATGAATGCCTGATGGAATATCTATGGAGCATACATAACTGTCCATCTCATTAATCTTTAAGACAGCCTCCTTATATATTCCCTCTATATCTCTTGACAACCCGATACCAAAAACTGCATCGATTACTATATCATATTCACTTTCCGGAATTCTGTCATAAAGCTCATACCCATATCCTTCCAGAATCTGAAGCTGCAATGCAGTTTCTTTACTGCAGTTTTCACGATTTCCAAGCAGGGTAAAATCAACCATACATCCCTGCAGCATCAAAAGTCTGCCGACTGCAATCCCATCACCACCGTTATTACCACATCCTGAGACAACTAACACCCGATATTTGGCATCGCCAATTTCCTTTATTAAATGTTCCACAGTCACAAGCGCAGCGCGTTCCATTAACACAATTGACGGATAGTTAAAACATTCTATTGTATTCTTATCATATTGCTTCATTTCCGACTGTGTTACAAGATATTTCATTTTTAGTCCTCTTCTTCGAATTTTTCAGCTCCCTTTGAGTCTTCTACATTATAC
>CAMWWS010000126.1 GCA_947178085.1 uncultured Lachnospiraceae bacterium
ACCCTAACCCCCTAACCATAAACCTAAACCTAAGAAAGAAAAAAAGGTAAAAGAGGTAAATGAAGAAGCCCTAAATGAACCTCCGGAGAAGAAATTATCAAAGAAAAAAATAATGCCGGTTATACTTTTTTGCGTCACGATAACTGCTGCTATTTTAATTATGTCTTCAGTGGTGCCGACTTATCTGCAGAAACAGAATGCGTATGTTGCTTATGATATGGGTAATTATGAAGAAACATATGACTTATTATACGGCAAGAGTCTGAATGAAGAAGATGAAGAAATGTTACATAAGTGTACTCTTATTCTGATGATGGAACGTAAACTGAAGTCATATGAAAATTATCAGAGAATGGGTGATAAGGAAATTATGGCACTTGATGCTTTAATGCAGGGGGTTACCTTATATTATGAAATTATGCCGGAAGCAGAACAGTATAATGTAACAAGTGAAATAAGGAGTACTTATCAGGAGATATTGGATATATTATCCGCAAGATATGGTCTTTCGGAAACGGATGTTATTGCAATAGTTATGTCTGAGGATAATGTTGTATATACCGAATATCTTACATCTATTGTATATGGCATCAGCTTTAGTGACAGTATAGGCGAAACTGAATCCCCGGAAGCTGAATCGCCTGAAACTGTAGAGGATATTTTACCTGAGGAGCAGGAAATTATTGATGGGATGTAGAATTAAGAGTGAATTAATCCATTAGATAAGGTTGAAAGAATGAATTCTTTCAACCGCAAGTTTGTGCTTGAGGGCACAAACTCGCAGGCTGAGAAAGGATCATGGTTATAAAGGTGAGAGGTCAATGGTAGCTATAATCGATTATGATGCCGGAAATATTAAGAGCGTGGAAAAAGCAGTAATAGCATTGGGAGAAGATGCGATAGTAACCAGAGACCATAATGCGATTCTGGCTGCCGACCATGTAATTCTACCCGGAGTAGGAGCTTTTGGTGATGCTATGGAGAAGCTTCACAGATATGAGCTTGTGGAAATAATAAGAAAAATTGCAGACAGAGGTACTCCGTTTTTAGGAATTTGTCTGGGATTACAACTGTTATTTGAAAGCAGTGAAGAGAGTGAGGGCGTAAGCGGTCTTGGAATCCTGCCTGGAAAGATTTTGAGAATTCCTGAGAATAAAGATATAAAGATTCCTCATATAGGTTGGAATTCCCTTAGTTACCCAAGTGAAGGAAGACTATTCCGCGATTTGCATGAAGGAGCTTATGTATATTTTGTGCATTCCTATTATTTGCATGCTGAGGAGCCTGAAATTGTAAAAGCGGTTACTGAATATAGTGCTTTGATTCACGCCTCTGTGGAAAAGGATAATATTTTTGCCTGTCAGTTCCATCCGGAAAAAAGTTCTGAGGTGGGTATGAAGATTTTAAGAAATTTTCTGAATGTTACAAATTAACATATCGGATAAGTTGGGAGGCAGTCAGTGCATACTAAAAGAATTATTCCCTGTCTGGATGTAAAGGATGGAAGAGTTGTAAAAGGCATTAATTTTGTAAATTTTAAGGATGCGGGAGACCCGGCAGAGGTTGGAGCCGCTTATGATAAATCGGGTGCAGATGAGCTTGTTTTTCTTGATATTACTGCGTCATCTGATGCAAGAGCAACTGCAGTAGAGATGGTCAGAAAAGTTGCTGAAAAAGTATTTATTCCTTTTACGGTAGGCGGTGGCATCCGGAGTGTGAATGATTTTAAGGCGATTCTGCGTGAGGGTGCGGATAAGGTTTCTGTTAATTCAGCTGCAATCATTAATCCGCAGCTGATTGCCGATGCGGCTGATAAATTCGGCAGCCAGTGCGTTGTGGTAGCGATTGATGCGAAGCGGCGTGCAGACGGAAGCGGTTGGAATATATATAAAAACGGAGGCCGTATCGATATGGGTATAGATGCGGTTGAATGGGCGATGAAAGCGGACAGACTGGGAGCAGGAGAAATTCTTTTGACCAGTATGGATGGTGACGGCACGAAGGAAGGATATGATTTAGAGCTTACAAGGATGATTTCTGAAAATGTATCGATTCCTGTTATTGCATCCGGTGGTGCCGGGACAATGGAGCATTTCTTCGACGCTTTTACGCAAGGTAAGGCGGATGCGGCATTAGCGGCTTCCTTATTTCATTTTAAAGAAATGGAGATTATGGATTTGAAACATTACTTAAGAGAAAAGGGTATTTCCGTAAGAATATAGGGGGGCATCATTATGGCAATGCTAAGTAATGACTGGGCTAAGGCGCTTGCCGGGGAATTTGGAAAACCGTATTATAAGCAGCTTTATCAGTTTATTAAAGAAGAATACAGCAGGGTTGTGATATATCCTCCTGCAGATGATATATTCAATGCTTTTCATTTTACACCGTTAAATGAAGTAAAAGTATTATTATTGGGACAAGACCCTTATCATAATGAACATCAGGCGCATGGCATGAGTTTTTCTGTACCTAAAGATCAAAAAGAAATCCCACCGTCTTTGCAGAATATTTATCAGGAACTGCATGATGACTTGGGGTGTTATATCCCCAATAACGGTTATCTGGAAAAATGGGCTAAGCAGGGTGTGCTGCTTCTTAATACTGTGCTTACTGTCCGTGCGCATCAGGCAAATTCACATCAGGGAAAGGGCTGGGAGCAGTTCACGGATGCGGTCATAAATGCCGTCAATGCGCAGGATAGACCGATTGTATATCTTCTATGGGGACGTCCGGCGCAGAGTAAGATTCCCATGCTGACTAATCCGAAGCATCTTATATTAAAAGCCCCGCACCCAAGTCCACTATCAGCGTACCGAGGTTTTTTCGGCTGTAAGCATTTTAGTCAGGCTAATGAATTCTTAAGAGCCAACGGTGTAACGCCGATTGATTGGCAGATTGAGAATATTTGATATTACATAAAGGAGACAGACATAAAATGAAAAAAGTACCATTTGTGACAAAAGAAAAGGTTGAGGAGATTGTGAAAACATATCCAACACCTTTTCATATTTATGATGAAAAAGGTATAAGAGAGAACGCGAAAGCTGTGAAAGAGGCTTTTGCATGGAATAAAGGTTTTAAAGAATATTTTGCGGTAAAAGCAACGCCGAACCCATTTTTAATCAATATCCTGCATGAATATGGCTGTGGATGCGACTGCTCTTCACTAACTGAGCTGATGTTAAGTAATGCTCTTGGGATTAAGGGCGATCATGTGATGTTTTCCGCCAATGAAACACCGGCAGAAGAGTATAAATATGCAGCACAGATGGGAGCCATTATCAATCTGGATGATATTACGCATATTGATTATCTGGAGAAGATACTTGGGAAATTACCGGAAACAATCAGCTGTCGCTATAATCCGGGCGGAGTATTTCAGATGAGCAATGGGATTATGGACAATCCGGGTGATGCCAAATATGGTTTTACTACAGAGCAGATGTTTGAGGGATTCCGTATTTTGAAGGAAAAAGGAGTAAAGCATTTCGGAATTCATGCTTTTCTTGCAAGTAATACAGTAACTAATGAATATTATCCGCAGCTTGCAAAGAGTCTTTTTGAACTGGCAGTTAAACTGCATGAAGATACAGGAGCAGATATTTCATTTATAAATCTGTCCGGTGGCGTTGGCGTATCTTACAAACCTGAACAGGAGCCTAATGATATCATAGCTATTGGTGAAGGAGTACGCAAGGTATATGAAGAAGTGTTGGTTCCTGCCGGAATGGGAGAAGTAGCCATTTATACGGAGATGGGACGTTTTATGATGGCACCTTACGGAGCATTAGTCACTAAGGCTATTCATGAGAAACACACATATAAGGAGTATATTGGTGTTGATGCATGTGCTGCCAATCTGATGCGTCCTGCCATGTATGGTGCTTATCATCATATAACGGTACTTGGAAAAGAGGACATGCCTTGCGACCATATGTATGATGTGGTAGGTTCTTTGTGTGAAAACAATGATAAATTTGCTGTTGACAGAATGCTTCCGGAAATTGAAAAAGGAGATTATCTTGTAATTCATGATGCAGGAGCGCATGGTCATTCAATGGGATATAATTATAACGGCAGATTGAGGTCGGCAGAACTTCTTTTAAAAGAGAATGGGAGTGTGGAGCTTATAAGAAGAGCAGAGACGCCCAGGGATTATTTTGCAACATTAGATTGCTTTGAGATATTTGATAGATTTGATTTCTAATAAAATCATATGGAATAAAATGAAATAGAAGAGCTGGGGATTGTATGTTATTAATCTTTTACGATGCCCAGCTCTTTAAGCCTTAAGTATACATTGTCAAGTATTCGTCCATATCGTCCGTTACTTTTAAATACATCACGGAATTTTTTCTCGTTAAATATAATATTGGTATGCGGTATAAATTCATGTGCCAGCTGTCTTAAGGTTTCCGAAGTATTGAACATCTGACTTAATGTATCTTCCGCCTGACGGGAAAAGAAATCTGCTACAAGAGCGCAATTATAGTCAAATACCGGCGCCAGATTCTCTAACTTACCGGTATTATTATCCATTAAAAAGCCATAATTCTGAGTATGCCTGTCTGTATTTACAACTATATAGTCCAGTACGGGTATACTCGCAAATATATATCCCCATCGTTCCAGACAGTAAGCTCTGAAGTCAGTACCGTTTCTTTTCAGGTAATCCATTACTTCCCATGCCTCAACAAAAGAATATTTTTCCCCTACAAAATTCTTGCAGACTGAGACAAATTCCCTGCCGTCTACGGTTTCTTTGACATCGCCAACATAAACTACATTGTCGACTATGTTGTCAAAACATCCGAAAATTTCAGAAGCTAATATTTCCATTTTCGTATTTACATAGTTATTAGTTCTGTCTGATTTCAGCATATATAATTCGTTACCTACACGTATCCATCCTTTTCTGAATAAGCCTTTTGTCGTTAATTCCGGACATATTTGCATTGTGGTGATTGTCGGGTCAAAACCGTTTAAGGAAACATCAATGATATCGCTTAACTTATTTTGTCTTATATTTACGTTATGCCAGTAAACTGTTTCGTTATCCTCTTTAATCCAGTAGCTGTCCTGAATGGATACGCCTTTACATTTGATGCATATATCAACCCTGTTATCAATGGAATCTATCTGAGGTATTTGAAATGCAGCATAAATCTGCTTTGAATTATCTCTTGACAGTGATAGTACTCTGTTACTTAAGTAGCTTTTGACAATCTGTACATTATGTAATATATCTTTCATGTTTGTGGATTTTCTGATATTAGAACGCAGACAGAAAGGAAGCAGATCGTCCCTGATAACTTCTACTACAAAATCTTCTAAATCGAAATATAGTATTTTCATATCTTGTAGCATTAAGTACATGTAATCACATTCCTATATGATTATTTAAATGCCGGTGGCGGGACAAGTTGAAAAAGTTCAAGTCTCGTTATAGGCATATTAAATTTTTGTGTCAGTGGCGAGCCTTGAACTCGTTCAAGTCCCGTTGTGGACATATCTAAATATAAATGCCGGTGGCGGGACTTGAACCCGCACTCCGTTGCCGGAAACAGATTTTGAGTCTGCCTCGTCTGCCAATTCCGACACACCGGCTTATTTAACAACTGAAATATATAATAACATAACTACATTGGGTTGGCAAGTGATTAATTCAAATATAATCCAAAAATTCCAATAAAATTTTACATTTTTTTCACTTGTAAGTATAGGCAAGATACAAAAAATATGGTATTCTTATAAACGTATGAAATAATTTTGTAACATTTTGTAATATATACATAAATGGGAGGAAAGAAATGAAAAAAATATGGAAAAAGTTTGCGGCACTTGCGCTTGCAGGAATTATGGCTTTGACGCCGACAAATTATGCATATGCAGCGAATGCGGGCAATGCGATTGCTAAGGGAATTGATGTATCAAAGCATAACGGTGCAATTAATTGGGGAAGCGTTGCAGCTGCGGGATATTCCTTTGCATTTATTAAAGTGGGCAGTACATATTCAGGTGTGGATCCCTTTTTTGATTATAATATTAAGGGAGCGCAGAGTGCGGGACTTAAGGTTGGAGTATACTTATATTCTTACGCAACAACAGTAGAACAGGCTCAAAACGAGGCGAATCTGGTGATAGCATGGCTGAATAACTATACGGTCACCTTCCCGGTAGTTTTTGATATCGAAGATTCATGCCATAAGGGAATGGCACCGGATCAGCTGCAGGCACTTATCAATACATTTTGTATGACTGTTGCATCTGCAGGATATTATCCGATGGTATATTCAAGCAAGAACTGGTTCAATCAGAGAATAGGCAATGTTGCATTTGACACATGGGTAGCGCAGTACGCGGATAATCTTGAATACAGCGGAGCATCTTTCTGGCAGAGCAGCTCTTCAGGCGTTGTTCCGGGTGTTAGTTCGAATGTAGATATTGATTATCAGTTCAAGGATTTTTCTAAGTTGATAATTTCGGACGGTTTTGTTGACAGATTTGGTCAGACGATCTTCTTTTCAGGCTATAAGATGCAGCGTGGCTGGTTAAATTACAATGATACAAGGTATTATCTGGGTCCCAATGGATTCCTTCAGAGAAACTGTTGGTTTGCAGATGAAAGCGGAACTTATTTCCTGTCAGCGGACGGTAGTGTTTCCAGAGGACAGACTGCAATATTAGGACAGAATTATTACTTTGACATTAATGGTGTAATGCAGACAGGCTGGGTTGATTTACCGGGTATCGGAAGGTTCTATTATTCACCGCTTTCAGGAGCTATGGTTCAGGGCTGGTTTGCAGATGCAACAGGAACATATTATTTATCAACTAAAGATGGACATATGCTGGTTGGCGATGTAACAATAAACGGAAACGATTACTATTTCGGTATAGACGGCGTAATGCAGACCGGTCTTGTAACTAAACCTGATGGAAATATGTATTTTTATGATGCGGCGGGAGCTTTGGTAAAGAATCAGCAGACATTGGCAGGAGATATAATATATGTATCTGACAAGAAGGGTGTTGTGACGCCTGTTCCTGTAGCAGTGCCGCAGCCGGAAGCTGTATTGCCTGTACAATAAATAAGCCATAGGGCGGAACAAATCAGTTTTTAGTATTTTAAGGTTGGAAGAATATAATTCTTTCAACCTTTTCTTTGCAAAGGATATCATTATGGTATATAATAAAAAATGTGTTATTGTGTCTTAAAGGTCAGTCGAATGCCGGAGGATAGGTATGAACTGCAAAGAAACAGAAAAAATGATTCCTGTGTTTTTACAGGATGACTTGAATAATAGAACATTGGAACAATTTATAGGACATATT
>CAMWWS010000127.1 GCA_947178085.1 uncultured Lachnospiraceae bacterium
CTCAATCTGATAAGGAATATTCAGGTCAGGATTTATAGAAATACCTTCCTCCATGTTAAATGTTTCGGGGTAATCCAGAAATTCTCTGACTGCACAAATGTCAAGGCGTTGTTTCCGATGGGCTGAAAGGTCAGTCATAATTTTACCTATGCCGTCTGTAAAAACATTTATCGTATTAAAGTACAACACAAACTGCGCGGCGGACATATCTCCCTTGAGCACGGCGTGAACCAGGAAAAAATAGACAATGCCGTTTCTCATAAATGTAAGTATTACATCAATAATATTGCCCCAAATATAAACACGTTCCCCACGGGCAGCAAAACTCCTATACAGACGCAGCGTACTGTTGTATACATCTTCTATCCATCCTGACATTTCAAAAATACGAACATCCTTTGCCAAAGTATAATCTCTGGATTTTTCGCTAAGATAATTCATATGATGGGAATATTCCGACTCTTCATCTCTGTGTCTATATCCCCAGCCATTAAGATAATTACTAACTGAATAGCTTACAATTGTGGTGACCAAAACGGTCAAAATTATGAATGGATTAATAGTAGTAAGTAAATAGAGGTAAATAATAAACTCAACTGCATTCTTTAGCAGATTCATCAAGGTTGTCCAGATAGCCTCTGTAGCAGCCGAGTTACTGGTAACAAGCATTGAAGCTTTATCCATTTTCTTCCGGACACTCTGACTCTCAATATCAGGATAAGACATTGTCAGCGCCTTGTTCTGGATCATAGAACCGATATGGAGACGAACTTCAATGCGCCCAAACTGTGAGCATGATGATAAGTACGCTTCAGCAGCACTAAGCAATATTAATGCACTTGTAAAAAATAGTATGATCACAGTAAGTTCTGTAATAGAAACTTTAGCTTCAACAGCCCCGAGTACAGACGGCACGATAAAAAGCTGTGTAAGATTGAGCAGGATTGCAACAGCCGCCATTGTAAGAGTAAGCAAAATAACACTGCGGCGCTGCCTCCATGCTAGTGATATCATATATGCAATGTTCTGTCCTAAACCGTATGCAGGCTTTTGTTTCATATGCTTAGATGTATGCGGTGTCTTTGGCGAAATATACATTTTCGTTCCTCCTCTTCATCTGAAGAATATCCTTGATTCATAAAATTATTACCAATGTTTTATATCTCATAAATATTTTATGTATGAAATGCTGCTTTTTCAATAAACCAAACATTTCTGTAATATTTTGTACAAAAATCCATACTTTTAAAAGAAAAAGACTGCATTTCTGCAGTCTCTTCCATTACTTTTTATAAATTATTTTTCGGATCGTATGAATCGAAAGGCAATATTCATCGGCTAACTCATCAATAGAAACACCTTTTTTGTATTCATCCATAATCCTGTTATTTCTTTGCTGTAATTCCTTACGATAACCGGATAATTCCCCCCAGCATTTTCGTTGCTCCTGAATTGCAGGTATATAAATATATCCACCTTGTATATACCCTTGTAATTCTTTAATCAATATATCGGGAAGGATTATTTTGGCATTTACATATTTCATACAGGTCTCCTCCTTGATTATAATAGTCAAGTGACAAAACCTGCTTTTTACAATAAAGTGACTTCAATTACTCCATGCAAGCGTCACTTTTAAGCAGGTCTTGCATGGAGCCAGACTTGCTGGCTTCTTTCATTTACATATATAAAATCTCTCCTCATTAATTTACCTCCAAATCATAAATAATTTCTCTGTCTATCAGATTCTGTAATGATTTCATAATCCCCAATTTAGCATGCGGCCAAGTAAGACCGCCCTGAAAATACACTGCGTAAGGCGGTGCAATCGGCCCGTCTGCGCTCAGCTCTATGGAGGAGCCTGAAACAAACGCACCTGCCGCCATTATAACCTGCGAATCATATCCGGGCATATCCCACGGTTCAGGAGTTACATGACTGTCTACCGAAGCCGCAGCTTGTATACCCTGACAAAAAGCAATGACTCCTTCCGGTGTGCCAAACGTAACAGCCTGAATAATATCATGCCTGTCATCAGTCGAGTTTGGAATTACCGGAAAACCAAGCTTTTCATATATGCTTGCTGCGAAAATCGCTCCTTTTAACGCGCTCGCGGTTACGGTCGGTGCAAGGAACAGCCCCTGATAAAAAGAGGTCATGACGCCAAGCGACGCTCCCACTTCCTTACCAAGCCCGGGAGAAGTAAGACGGTATGCTGCGTTTTCTACACAGTCTTTTCTACCGGCAATATAACCGCCAATCGGAGCAAGTCCACCTCCAGGATTCTTAATCAGCGAACCGACAACCATATCAGCGCCCACATCACTTGGCTCTATCGTTTCTACAAATTCTCCGTAACAGTTATCTACCATACATATGATATCCGGTTTAATTTGCTTTATAAAAGAAATAAGTTCGCCGATTGCAGTTACGGATAATGTCGGCCTTGTCTGATATCCCTTGGAACGTTGAATTGTGACTAACTTCGTCTTGTCATTGACTGCGGCACGGATTGCTTCATAATCAAAACTGCCGTCATCAAGCAAATCAACCTGTCTGTATGTAATACCATACTCTTTCAAGGAGCCTTTGGACTCACGTATACCGATAACTTCTTCCAATGTATCATATGGTTTCCCGACAGGTGATAATAATTCATCTCCGGGACGTAAGTTACTCATAAGCGCCAGCGCCAGCGCATGAGTTCCGCAGGTTATCTGTGGACGCACCAGGGCATCTTCCGTATGAAAGACTTTCGCATATACTTTTTCCAGAGTATCCCTGCCCAAATCATTATAGCCGTATCCGGTTGTTCCAAGAAGACACGCCTCACTGACCCTGCATTCCTGCATGGCATGGATTACCTTCAGTTGATTGTATTCTGCTACTTCGTCTATCGTTTGAAACCTCTCTTTCAAGTTCTCAAGGATTCCTGTGCAAAAATCCAGAACTTGTTCGGATATACCGAATTGGCTGTACTGCTCTTTAATGTTAATATTGCTTGATTTATTATCTTCCATTGTAAAAAATTACCTTTCTATCTTTAACAATAATATAACATTTTTTTGGGACCAAGTTTTCAACTAAATGAAATTTTAACACAAATATCAAGCGATGGAAAGTGGCTAAAAACAATTTAAGCTTTCGTACTCTCCAATATTTTGTTATATCATTTAGTTACATTATCATATTAGTCATCACATTATCATATTAGTCATCACATTATCACGCAGGAATATGTTGAAGAACGGCGGAAATTGTGTTATATTAAAAAACAGGAGAGCCGGATGAATCGACTTTCCACAATTATAAAAGCTGTACAGTGGCGGAACCGGGGAAGGCACCCATTATAAAAAACAGCGGAAACTACAGTGCGGCGGGGGAGGCACCCATGACAAAAAACGTAACGGTAACAGACGAAACAGGAAAAACAATCGGCACAACCTACCCGAAAAGGGCAAGGGGGCTAGTCAAGAATGGACGGGCGCTTTATGTGGACGACTGTACCATTCGTTTGTCCGCAAGAGCGGAACCGTCCGATATAAAATCGGAGGTCAAACAAATGAACTATATTTTCTTTAATCCACGGGAATGGTCTTGCAGTGACATGGCAAGACAGAATATTTTTTCTGAGGCAAACGCATCTGCTGAGCGGAGCTTTGCCAGCGGTTTTGACGGCGGTCTTGTTGAGATACTTATGTTAGGCGGCTGGAACACGGCAAAAGCTGAGATTTTATCCAAAATATACCCACTTATGCCTGACACCGACTACTGTTTTGTATTCTGGCTGAATGGAGGCGAGAATGACAAGCAGAGTGAGATTTGTCAGCTGCGTATTGCTTTTTCAGGGCATATGGACGGTTGGAATGTCTATAAGCTGAACCGAAACTTTATCAAACCGCTTCTACACTATCAGGGTTGGGAGCTGTACTCTATCACCTTTAGAACCCCGGAAGCCGATTCCTCTGCGGCAGTACCTGTGATGAACACCCAGTTTGGGTTTTTATCTGGTTACGCGCCAATGGCGATACAGGCTGCGAAGGAACCGGAATTTTACAAGAACTGGGAAGATTCACCGGATGAGTTTGCCGGACAAAGACCCCAGCGTCACAACATTGTTTTTGAAGACGGCTGGCCGTCCAGAAGCATGTACGGAGGCGACAAGTATTCCACGGAATTTCTTAGAGGGCAGGCAAATCGCACGAATCCTCAAAAGGTGAAGAATTATTTCAACGGTTATACCGATTACCAACGTCAGAATCTTGGGCAGTTCGGAAAAATTGTGGAGCAATACAAATGGCTGGTCAACCGTTACAACGAGCTTGAAGCGCGTAGACAGGATTTGTACAATGAGTATCTGAAATTATGGAACTCTCCTAATTCTGAAAACGAGGAAATTGAAGACGAAATCGGAGAACTGGAGAGTCAATTAGAGGAAATGGAATCCTCTCTCACTGAATGTCATGAACTGCTGGAAGAAGAAGTTATAAGCGATATTCAGGACCATTTCGGGGATGCAGAAGACACGCTGGGTGAGGCAGAATCACTCAGGGATGAAATCATATCCCAGTTAGAGGAAATCAAAACAAAAGCGACTAATTACTAAAAACAAGGGGGCTGTGGAAACAGCTCCCTTTTCGTAAATATGTCTATGTTGATTTACCTGTATTATACAACATCTGTCTTGAAAAGCCTTAACTTACTACAGAATTTCTTTATTCTCCAACACCTTCATCATATACTCTAAAATCCCACCGTCTTGATTAGAATTCCCCATACTTGCATTTCCTCTGAAATCCTGCCTAGAAACCCAAATAACATCCCTCTCCCTGCGAAACCATGTCAGCTGTCTCTTCGCAAAATGCCTTGTATCACGCTTAATCCGGTAAATAGCATTCTCAAGTGTGCATTCACCTTCCAGATATTCCAATATCTCTTTATATCCAAGCCCCTGCATCGAAACCATATCTTTGGTACAGCCCATATCTTTAAGACTTCTGACCTCTTCAACAAGCCCATGATTTATCATTTCATCTACACGCCTGTCAATTTTATCATATAATATGCTTCTTTCATCAGTTAAAACAAAATATGCAAAATTATACGGAGATATCTTTTCATGCTGCTCTTCGTTATGCTCTGAAATAGTTTTTCCTGTCTTTTCATAAAATTCAATCGCCCGGATTACGCGCTTTACATTGTTAGCATGAATAATTTCACAGGATTTCGGGTCTACCTGACGCAGCCTTTCAAAAAGTGCTTCACTCCCTTGTTCTTTTGCAATTTCCTCTAAATGCTGTCTGAACTCTTCATCCTCGTCAGTTTCTGCGAAATCAATATCATATAGCACTGACTGTATATAGAAACCTGTTCCGCCCACTATAATCGGGACTTTTCCACTGTCATATATTCTGCTCATAGCCTCTTTTGCCATGGACTGGAATCTGACAACATTAAATTCTTCAGTAGGCTCCAACACGTCAATCAGATGATGCGGAATGCCTGACATTTCCTCTTTAGTGATTTTTGCAGAACCGATATCCATATGCTTATACACCTGCATGGAATCGGCGGAAATTATTTCCCCACCTATAGCCTTTGCCAGTGAAATTGATAAGGCGGATTTGCCTGCGGCTGTCGGCCCTGTCAAGATTATTAAAGGTTTCATATTGTAACAATCCTTTTAAATTTCTTTTCAAGTTCATACTTGCTCATAGAAATGATGGTCGGCCTGCCATGAGGACAATTGTATGGATTATCCAATGAAAGCAGCTCGTCAATCAGGGCCTCCATTTCTGCTTTTGAGATACGCATGTTACCTTTTACAGCCGCTTTGCATGCCATCGTGGCTATTTTAATCCGTATACTCTCAGGTGTACCGGAAACATTCTCATCAGATAACTCATCCAACAGCTCATAGAGTAATTCCGTTTCCCTGTATCCGTATAAATCCATGGGAACGCTGACAAGCGCATAATCATTACCGCCAAATTCCTCAATAACAAAACCGAGAGCTTCAAAATGCTCCATATTCTGTATAAGACAGGCTTTTTCCCTGCCGTTTAATGTAATAACAGCCGGCGGATTAAGACTCTGCGAAACAATACTTTTTTCATTAAACTGCTTAATCAGACGTTCATACTTAACTTTTTCATGAGCTGCATGCTGGTCTATAATCATAAGCTTATCCTGATAAGAAACCAGCCAGTATGTATCAAAAATCTGTCCGATTATTTCATAATGCTCTCTAGCTTTCACGCTAAGAAGTTTGTCGTCAAATAATTCAAGTTGTTCAGATTTAAAAGTTGATCTATGAGTATGCTCAGACTCATGCAATCTCTCATTCCCGTTCTTATTAGACCGAATTGTTTCCATAGCATTATCTTTGTTCATATAATTCACAGGTTCACGGACTAAACCTGTATCAATATCAATACCCGCCTTAAGTCTTTCTTTCTCAATCCTCACTGCCTCGAATGGTTCCGGTGCAGCCGTAGCTTTATGAGACATTGCTTCATTTTTCAGCGAATCATTCTTAACCTCATTATTTTTAAACGTTACCTCCGGTATCATTTCCTGTTTATGCAGAAAATCAAATATTATATCCCGCACAAGTTCATAAAACTCCTGCTCACCCGCAATTTTTACTTCCATTTTTGCAGGATGTACATTGACGTCAATTCGTCTTGTATCGATATTAAAATGCAGTACACAGAACGGAAATTTATGCTGCATAAGGTATTCTTTATAACCATCTTCGATTGCCTTACTAAGAATGCTGCTTTTAATATATCTGCCGTTGATGTAAAAAAGCTCATAATTCCTGTTTGAACGGTTTATAATAGGTTTCCCTAAAAAGCCGTCAATTGAAAATCCTTCCCTTTCAACATGGATTTCATTAAGCTCTTTTACAATATCTTTCCCATATATGCGGTAAATAATCTCTTTTAAATCATTGCTTCCGGAAGTATGGAATCTGTTCTGATTATTAATTATGAAATTAAATGCAATCTGAGGATGTGACAACGCAAGATGCTCCATCAGCTCAACCACATAAGAACCTTCTGTCTGTGGCTGCTTCAGGAATTTTTTACGCGGCAGCGTATTATAGAATAGATTCCGAACTATCATTGTCGTACCATTTGGAACACCGACTTCTTCAAACTCTTTCTCCGCTCCGCCTTCTATTACATAACGGACGCCCGTGCAAATCTTCCTCAACGTTGGAAATGGCCGCGACCATTGAGACTGCTGCAATACTTGCCAATGCTTCCCCGCGAAAACCCAAACTGACCAATTCAGTCAAATCATCAGCTGATACAATTTTACTGGTAGCA
>CAMWWS010000128.1 GCA_947178085.1 uncultured Lachnospiraceae bacterium
GTGTCGAGCATCGCAATCAGTTTAATAACCGATTCGTAATACTCATTGTTACCCATTGCCGTTTCATACGCCTGTAAAAACGGAACATATGTGTTTTTGGAAAAGTGCTGACTAAACTTGTATATATTAACCGTCTTATAATACTTTTCCATCTCGCTGAAATTCAGATATTTTCCGGGAACAAAATCACAAATACAGTCATCATCGTCCAAAACCATACATGTCCCATCCATCCAGCTCTCAAACTTATCTGCTAAAGCAAGCGTATCACGCTCATCCTGAAGCAATACATCAATCACTGCTTCCTCAAAAATCAGATCAGATTCAAGAATTAACGTATCCTCCGATACGAGATAGTCTTTCGCAAGCGCCAGTGAATAAATATTATTTGTCTTATCGTAAACGGAATTATTTATAAAATGAATCGGTGTCTGAATATTTAATGAATGAATATATTCTATCAGTTTTTGGCCTTCATATCCGACAACCAACACAATTCTGCTCAAACCTTTTCGGTCAAGAATACGCAGTGCTCTCTCTATTAAAGTAACACCGTTCACCTCAACCATACACTTCGTATTATTCCTCGTTAATTTTTTCAGTCTCTTACCCATTCCCGCTGCTAAAATCACTGCCTGCATAACGTTTTCTCCCTTGCCAAGTTGTTATCTGTTAAAAGATAAAACAGTTAAAAATATATCTGCTGTTCCAATACTCTGGATTATCGCTTTTCGTGAAGATTACCTGCCTGTTATGTTTCTTTGCAATATCCAGAATCCAGTCTTTACTGTAAAACATTTTATCCAATCCTTCATAAACCTGATCATAATTCTCCATAGACTGCCTTCTGTATTCAAGCCATTCTTCTCTTAATGAAATATCATGAATTTCCGATATATAGACAATCTTTTTGGATTTCAGGATCATTTTACCCAGCACATCTTCAGCATACTCTTCTCCACTAAAATATTGAAATACACTATCAGCCATAACAAGATCATATTTCTCTTGGACATCTATATGCTCTGCACTGCCACACACAAGATCCGTGCTGGATATTACATCCTTCGCAATATCGATCAGTCCTTGAGAATAATCTATCCCACCCAGAACAGCTTCCTTCATTCTATTCTGAAAAAGATATAAATTTACGCCGCTTCCACATCCAACTTCATAAACGCTATGAATATCGTTTTGGGCAATCTCATTCACTTTTTTGTACATTTCCATCCAATCATTGTAAAAAGATTGGAAGTATTTTTCTTCATCGTGAACACTGACATCAAAACCGTCAGCCTTTTTCAAATCACAAAAGACCTCAAATTCGCTCTTACTTAGGTCAATCTCATCTAATCGTTTCTTATCCCATATGGATTTCCACTTACTATTCTGCATTCTCGTATTTCCTTCCACTCAAAAATTCAATACATTACATACCGTTTCTCTTACTTTATCACGATATCGTCCGATTCCACTTCCTTATTTTTGTTCTCGTCAATGCCAAGCGTATCATTGATCTTCTTTTTTGCCCTTCTAAAGTAAATTCCCACAGCAGCGCCGATTGCTATTACAATACCCGCGACGGCCTGAATCGCGTACGTCGCTACCGAAGGATCTATATATGCCTGAGAATTTGCACCAAATAAAAGCATTCCGCACATACATAAATATCCAATACCAAACAGTTTTAAAATTCCTTTTTTCATAATCATTCTCCTTTTGATTCTTTCTTTTTTTTCTCAATTTTTTTCTGTATCTGTGAAATAATATACTTCGCGCTCACTTCCGCACTTGTACCAAGATGATACACATACTTTTCCACAAATTTTTCTATTTTTTCAGAATATTGCTCACTGTTATCCAACAGCATCCTTACACGCTCCGAAAGCCTGTCCAGCTCATCCAGATCAAGCGAACAGCCTATTTCATCACGCAGCAGAATGTTTAGCGGAACCGTGTCGATTTTCTGATACTCGGGATTCATCACCTTCATAGGTGTATTGATAAAGAGCACTGGTTTTCTCGTCGTATATGCATAATCGTAAGCAATACTTGACCAGTCTGTAATCACAAGATCCGCTTCAAACACTGTACTGTTTGAAGAAAAATCCGTCTGTATCTCAATATCCGGATCCTGTTCATACCGCTTTTTGAGCTGCTCCATAAGCTCCCCCCGATGGCGCACGTGCTGCGGGTGCGGGCGTACTGTTACATAATAATCCTGTCCTTTCAAAGAATCAAGTATTTTTTCAAGACAACTGTCAACAATATTATCCTTCTGCCATGACGGTGCAATCAAAATGCGCTTCTTATCATGCGCAGACACATCCAGCTTTTCATAATCCGCGCGCATCTCGTCAAGCAGTGGATAGCCACACTCGATCAGTTTCTTTTTCGGAAGTCCGTATACTTCCTCTGTCTTCTCCACCTCTTCCTTCTGATGTTTCCCCACGCAGAATATCGTATCATAATGATCGACAGATCCGGTACGGAACGTAAGGTTCAGACTGTCCATACCGTGTTGTACATACACATATTCAATGTCCTTATCTACATAGCTGCGCTTTATATGAAAATTCTCAAGATCCGGCATGGTCATCAGCAGCATGTCCGCTTCCAGCTTCATCATAAGCGTTATCAGCCGCTTTTCACCAATATAATAAGGTCTTATCTGCGTCTTTTCTTTTGCGAGCTCAAAAATCGCATCATTTGGGTCACTTGTTATATAATGTATTGTCAGATTCGTATTGTCAAGCAAATACTCAATGGTTCCTTTATAGTATTTATAAAATCCACTGCTTTCCGAATAAAACACAAGATGTTTATTGACTACAGAAAAGAATTTTTTATAATCCTGCCGCTCTCTTCTTGCGTCCGGATCGTTAAAACGCCTGCGCTTTTTTCCGCCTATGCTTCCCAAGCTCTCAAGCTCCTTCTTGCTCTTTTCAAGCGCCTCATAGTCCACATACTTTTTCGGATTGATCGCCCAGTTTAAAAGATAGAGCTGTATGATGGCAAATACGTTACTTGCCGTCCAGTAAAGCGCCACTCCTACGGACACAAACCAGCCTAAATAGAGCGACAAACCTACGGAAAAAGCCATCAGACCATATTTGTTGAGCTTTGACTGCTCTGATTGGAGCACATTACTTGCATTCTGTGCTATACATAAAAGCCATGCCGAAAAACCTGCCACAATCGGCGACCATATCAGGTGAATTCCCTCCACGCTTGGCACAAGGCTTAGGTCAATCCCTGCAAAATTCATGTCTATCAAGGGATTGTCCATCCCTCTTTTTATAACCTCGATGACACACATCAGCAGCACAAGCTGAATAATAAGCGGAAAAATAGAAGCCATCGGATGATATTTTTCTCTTTTATAAACAGCTGCCTGTTCCTCCGCAATCGTATCTTTATCCCCAAAATGCTTCACCATAATAAAATTAATTTCCGGCTGCATCTTTACCATCTTGATTGAATTTTTCTGCACCCACACGGACACAGGCAACAACACAATTTTGCTGATCAATGTAAAAAGCAAAATCGCGGCTCCGTAATTTTTGCAAAGTGTATAGCAGCCGTTCATAACTGTCTCAAAGGCATTATATAAAATTTCCATAACAATCTCCCATACTTAGTCGTTGCCTATTTTACCAGAAAATAATGATATATTCATTTTTTATATAGATATCTATCTCAACATTTTATAAATTTCTAAATTAATCTACCAATAATTGGTATTTATGTCAATATTAATGTTATCATAACCCGATGCAAAATACAATAAACGAAACGATAATATGTCATCCCACAGACAGCAGCCTGACTCCAAAGAGTCATATCCTATATACCGTTTCACATCATTTTATGCATCAGCGCTGCCCCCCTCAAAAGGTACAGCAACCGCATAGCGATCAAACATTCGAATTTCAAAGCCCGAACTTGTGTACACATCCACCTGCTCTGACGGTATTACATAAATATTACGGTTCCCATACTCTGTCAGATCTCCCCACATAAAGCATCCAAAACTTTTTACGTTATACGTCCCATCTTCGGAAAGGTTTTGTTCCACAGTCGCTATATATTCATCTGTAGGAAGCTGTGTATAAAAAAGCACCTGAGAATGCCTAAGCGGACCCGATATATATATTTTATCCCCATACAGCCCTGTCTCATACAATTCATCCGCATATGAAAGAGCATCCCTCGCCCCCGCAAGCTGCTGCTGCGCAATCGCATCACTGTATCCGGTAAAATAATATGCCATAAAGCACAGAAAGCTTGCCACATAAATTCTCGCTGCAACAATCTCTGCCTTCTGAAATCTAATTTTACTAATAATCCATTGGATACCTATTACCACTAAAATAAACATCGCAAGATTGATCGGATTGATTCTTGTCAGATTTGTCCCTGTAGTCTGTGTAAATGCCATAATAACTGCAGATACAAGCCATATCAGCAAAATCATTTCATATCCAAAGTTCTTCTTTTTGAAATCAGACACAGCTTTTTTCAGCACTACAATAAAACCAACCACCGAAATCGGTGTAGAGAAAAGATAGTAAACACCAAATCCCGGAATACTGTTCCACAGATATCCATCATTTTGCAGCACGAAGCATCGCACAAGCCGCTTTATATTCAACATATAACCGCCCACGCCAAGCTCACCTGACCGAAATCCTTCAAGCACAGGAATGGATAAAATACCTGTCCTTATCTCTGGTATGATCCCCATATTGACACATATGAATAATATTAGCGGCAACGCTATAACTGCTAAAATAATCACTGCTATAACGATCTGCTTAAAGTCATTCACCTTTTTGTTTTTAAAACAATATAAGAACAGCAACAGTAAAAAGATCGGCTCAAAAATCCACAATACCACATATGAGTACAACGCAATTCCCCATGCAGCAGCAGCCCATTTCAATCTCCTGTTATCTTCAATGCCAAGAACCGTCAGATACATTGCAATCAGCACAAAAGCCGGACACAAATTCGCATCCATGCCATATCTGCTGATCATAATATGCCAAGGGCTAACTGCCAAAAGAAAACTCCCCCATAAAGCCGTTTTCTCGCTTACAGTCCGTTTCAGCAGTAAATAAAAAACAAAGACCGATACCACTCCCATAAAAATAACCGGAAACTTTACTGTAACTGTATTAAGTCCAAACAAGATAATTCCTGGTATCATAAGCAATGAGTTCAGTACGCTCATACCACCGCCCCATACGGTCAAATACACCGGATTGGAGTACCCTGCCGAATCCATTCCATAATGAAGTAACGACCACGCCTCGTATCCCGAAAACGCTTCATCTGCATGAACGCCTCCGGGGCACTTGTTGATCAACACAACTCTGCTGACAAATGCAAGTATCATAATCATTAAAATGTATTTTTTTTTCTTAATCTGCAAGTTCCTTCCCCCGATCTTTTTTCCGTATTTTTATCAATAACAGCGCGTTCAAAACGCTCAACACCAGTGTTACAATAAAAGAGTCAAATCCCAGCTTATTCGGATTTTTCAGAAATATGATCGTATAAGCCGAGAAAAAAATCAAATGTGATAAGTATACAATCGTGCTGATCTTCCTACACGTTATCCACGCTCTGCTATCAGGTAGCTCTACTGTCAATAGCGACGCAAACAAAACAAATATTTCTATGGGCATTATTATACGTAACACTTCCACGCCTACAAAAAGTTTTCCTATATTGATAGCTATTATCCCACACCCGCCAGTCCATTTACTCATATAAATTCCGTAGTGTGCGATCAGCATTCCCACTGAAACATATATCATTCCAGTGAATACTCCGCCATTGTTAAATACATATTGGTATAAAGAAACGATCTTTCCTACAATTCCTCCAACAGAATCGATATTACGCTCCAGCATAACCATTATTTCACTGGCCACATAAATTACAAGCGCTATAACCGCAACTGAAACCGGTTTCAATCCCTTTTTCAGAAGAAACCTTATCGCACCCAGCGCATATATCAATGCAAGCAGATACCATAAATGATAGGAATTATACAACTTGCCCACAAACAAAAAATATTTCACATAAGAAAAGATACAACTCACAATACCATTTCCCGATATAACATACCCGTACACCGTAAGCGGCAAACTGATCAGCGTCCATGCGCAATACATTTTTATGATCTTCCACAAATAATTGTCTATGTGCCCTATTTTTTCACAGTATGGCTGTTCCATTTTATGAAAAAGCAAAAAACCGGATGCCGTAAAAAAAAACGGTACTGCCCACTCCTCGATGATGACCACGATTTTGACGGCCACCGGATTCGTCCAATCCACAATCGGATTCGTATGAATCGCAACCACGGCAACAGCCATCAATAATTTAAATAAATCAATACTGTTGAAGCTTTTTTTTGCTTCCATGTTTTGAACTCCCATCAGTCAGATAATTTCACAACCACAGCATTATCCATAACCTGTATGGAACCGGCATTTGGATAAGACGGCATCTGAGAAAGCTTTGTTCTCGAATCTTCGGACAGTATCTCAAGTCCCGCAGTTTCCGCATCAAATCCGCAATAATAGCGAATAAAATTTTGTTTACTGTATGCGTCCGCGAGGGCATCATCCCTGCCGCTCATAGAAAATGTATCCATAACTGCATTGCGGTATAGTGTCTTGTCAACAATATCAGTTCCGCTAAATACGACCTTCATATCGTCACTATAGCCCTCCGCGCTCTTAATCTGCGTGATCATAGTATTATAGTAACCCGCTGCCTGTTCATAGCTAAGATGCAGGCTTAAATACTCCCCGTTGGCGAAATGACAGTAACTTGCAACCCCGATAGCAACCACTGCCGTTATCACATATTCCATACGGATCCAGTATTTTTTTTCTTCTCTCCTAATACAACGATCCAACAATGCAAACGGAAATATCATCAAAAATACATAGGAATAATACATTAGAGAATAAATACCGTCCTCACACATGATATAGATTGAATTAATAGCAATAATATAGATGCCAAACAGTATGACCGTCTCTGCTGCCTTCAAAATATCATGTTTCTTAATATTAGCAATCATTAAATATAAGATCATAATAAGACTGGCTGCATATAGGACAAAATACATTCCCTTAATAATATAATTGTAACTGATTTCCATATTATTATTGAGAAATATTCCAAAAAAATTGACCGCTATCGTACGGCAAATCTCAGGAATCCGTGTCAGTTCAAACTTTCCCATTGTGCTAATGCCCTTATAGGAATTTAATTCCTGTCCAGTAAGAAAC
>CAMWWS010000129.1 GCA_947178085.1 uncultured Lachnospiraceae bacterium
GTAGAAGGCATGGAGAGAGAAGGAACCTATACAGGCTATCTTAATTCCCATACGGATGCGGCTTATCCCGCACAGAACATTGATGTAGATTTGTTTAAGTATGATTCTACCGGCGATGTTGAAGTATATAATGATTATGAAGGCGTTGAGAAAGCATTATTTACCGGAACAGGTTCGACAGTTACATGGAATGTCAATGTTCCTGAGACCGGTTTCTATAATATGACAGTCGAGTATCTTATTCCTGAGTCCAGAGGTGTTGCGGCAGAGAGAGCTGTTTTTGTAAACGGCGAGATACCGTTTGAGGACGCAAGGAACATATCTTTTACCAGAATCTGGAAAGACGGCGGAGAAGTAAGAGTAGATAATCAGGGAAATGAAATAAGACCTATACAGGTGGAAGAGTATGACTGGCAGGCTTCCTATTTCAGAGATGACATGGGATATATTATTGAGCCATATATGTTCTATCTGGAAAAGGGAAATAACGAAATAACTCTTGAAGCGGAAAATGAACCTATGGTTCTGAAAAATGTGTCCATATGTGCTGTGGAAGCTGCGGATACTTATGAAGAGTATATTGCAAAGCAGCCGAATGTAAGTAATTCGGATGCATTAAAAGATTATGTACAGGTAATTCAGGGCGAGGATTCAACGCGCCGCTCAGAATCTTCTCTGTACGCAAAATATGACAGGTCTTCACCGACGACCCAGCCGAACAGCGTTACCACTACCGTTCTGAACTATGTGGGAGGAGAAGCGTGGAGAAGTTCCGGACAATGGATTGAATGGGAGTTTGAGGTTCCTGAGGATGGTTATTATAACATTATGGTGAAGGGGCGTCAGAATTATTCCAGAGGAAGCGTTTCCAACAGAATCGTGTACATAGACGGAGAAGTTCCTTTCGCCGAGATGAAAAATGTTGGTTTTGAGTATAGTAACGACTGGAACAGTAAGGATTTGGCTGATGCGGATGGAAATAATTACAAATTTTATCTTACAGCCGGAACACATACTATCAGATTGGAAGCATCCCTCGGCGGGCTTGGTGAGATTCTGGAAGAGCTGGAAGATTCTACATACAGACTGAATCAGATATACAGAAAAGTACTGGTGTATACGGGAGCTAATCCGGATCAGTACAGAGATTACAATATTGACAGAAACTATCCTGAAATAATCGAAGCTATGGATCTGGAATCACTGAGATTATATAAGATAGTAGATGATATGGTTGCATACAGCGGACAGAAAGCAGATAACATTGCATCTGCGCAGACAGTGGCACAGCAGCTTGAACGTTTCTGCAAGAAGCCGCAGAAAATTTCATTGGAGTTTGTTACATTTAAAGATAATATTACCGCACTTGGTACGGCGTCACTGAACATGGCGGAAACGAAGCTGGATATTGATTATCTGGTGGTAAGCGGTGACGGTGCATCATATAAGAAAGATAAGGCTAATGTGTTTACAAAAACCTGGCATGAAGCCAAATCTTTCATGGCGTCGTTCACAGTGGACTATAATTCCGTAGGCGACGTATATGACGATGATGAAGATGTTGTTAAGGTGTGGGTTCTGACGGGACGCGATCAGGGTACTATCCTGAAATCCATGGTAGATGATTCCTTTATTCCGAATACGGGAGTCAAGGTCAATGTGGAAATCGTAGATCCGGGTGCTCTGCTGAATGCGGTATTGGCAGGAAGAGGACCGAATGTGGTACTGTCGGTAGGCGCTGACCAACCTGTAAACTATGCACTGCGTAATGCTGCGGAGGATCTCACACAGTTTGAAGGCTGGGAAGAAGTCCTTTCACATTATACGCCAAGCTCTTATGAGCAGTACGGACTGGATGGACATATATATGCTATTCCTGAGACACAGACCTTTAACGTAATGTTCTACCGCAAAGATGTTTTGGAAGAATTGGAACTTGAGGTACCTAATACATGGCAGGAACTTATAGAGATGCTTCCTACTATTCAGGGTAATAACCTGTCGGTTGGTATTCCTACGGCGGCAGGAAGCAGCGGCGCCGCACAGTCAAGTACCGCAATTGCATCCACTGCACCTGACTTGTCCCTGTACTTTACACTGTTGTATCAGTACGGTGGGGATATGTACAATGAAAGAGGTACGAAGACTACGGTAGATGACGAAGCCGGAGTAAAGGCATTTGATGATTATGTAAGATACTTTAATGATTATGGTCTGCCTACCATTTACGATTTTGTCAGCCGTTTCCGTTCCGGCGAGATGCCGATTGGAATATCAGCTTATTCTACATATAACACTTTGATGGTATCGGCTCCTGAGATCAGAGGCTTATGGGATTTCACACTGATTCCCGGTACGGAATATGTTGATGGGAACGGTGAAACTTACATAGACCGCTCGGATTTCATTACAGGTAATGCGACAATGATGATTGCAACTGATGATGAGAACCTCAGGAATAAATCTTGGGAATTCATGAAGTGGTGGGCGTCGATTGATACGCAGGTACGATTCGGACGTGAAATAGAAGCTCTGCTTGGTTCTTCGGCGCGATATGCTACAGCCAATAAGGATGCGTTTTCACAGCTTTCATGGAGCAATGATGACATAGAAGTCCTTAGTGCTCAATGGGAGCAGACGGTTGGCATTCGTGAAGTACCGGGTGGATATTATACGGGACGTCATATTACCAATGCTATCAGAAAAGTGCTTAACGATAAGGATGATTCCAGAGAGACCATTATAGACTATTCTATAAAGATTGATGAAGAGATTGTTAAGAAACGAACCGAGTTCGGAATGCCATTAGAATAAGGGAGTGGAGTATGAAAGAATATTTTAGCAAATACGTCACATTGCGAAAACACAATATTCAAGTAGCAATGAAAAAGGCTAAGAGAAGTAAAATGTGTTATGCATTTCTGGCACCATATGCAATACTGTTTTGTGCTTTTTATGTACTGCCGGTAATCATTTCCATCTTCTACAGCTTTACTTACTACAACATATTGGAGAGTCCCAGATTCATCGGACTGAGCAACTATATCAGTCTGGTGCTGGAGGATGATATCTTCCTAATAGGTCTTAAGAATACGCTGATGATAGCGATTTTTACCGGTCCTCTGGGATACATAATGTCATTCCTGTTTGCGTGGCTGATAAATGAGCTTCCGAGATGGGTCAGAAGTATAGCAGTGGTTATATTCTATGCACCGTCTATAGCCGGGAACTGTTACGTAATCTTCTCGGTATTCTTCAGAGGAGATGCATACGGATATGTAAACGCTTTCCTGATGAATCTGGGAATCATAGATACACCGATACTGTGGTTTATCAATCCGACTTATATGCTTCCGGTCTGTATGCTGGTTATTCTATGGATGAGTCTTGGTACCGGATTCCTGTCCTTCGTAGCCGGACTTCAGGGCGTAGATGCTTCACAGTTTGAGGCGGGATATATGGACGGTATCAAAAACAGATGGCAGGAACTTTGGTATATAACCCTTCCGAATATGAAGCCAATGTTGATGTTCGGTGCGGTTATGTCCATCACACAGGCCTTCGGTGTCTGCGATGTAACAATGGCACTGTGTGGATATCCGAGTACGGACTATGCTGCACGAACAATTGTAACTCACTTGTTTGACTACGGTTTTACAAGATTTGATATGGGTTATGCATGTGCAATAGCAACAATTTTGTTCTTATTAATGATCTTTTGCAATAAAGCAATTCAAAGTCTGTTGAGAAGAGTAGGAACCTGATATGAGCAAAAAGAAAAAACAAGAAAATATAGAAAAAGTATACCGCAAAAAGCTTATCAAGAGAAGGAAACCCAATCGTTCCGTAGTGGGCGACATAGTATTGTATCTGTTTCTGGTTTTTGTAGCATTAGTTATGGCGTTCCCGATCATATACGCTGTCAGCTGTGCATTGAAACCTTTGGATGAGCTGTTTAAGTTCCCGCCTAAGATTCTCCCGCAGAATCCTACGCTGGATAACTTCTCGGATTTATTCGTTACCATGGGTAAATCATGGGTATCATTTTCAAGATACCTGTTTAATACGGTATTCATAACTGCCGTAGGAACCGCAGGACATCTGCTGATAGCTTCTATGGGAGCGTTTGTGCTTGCAAAATATGATTTCCCGGGCGGAAAGGGATTCTTCAAACTGGTTACGGTAGCGATGATGTTTACCGGATATGTAACCCAGATTCCCAACTATCTGATTCTGAACGCTCTGGGATGGATAGATTCATATTGGGCAATTATTATTCCGGCTTTTGCATCTCCGATGGGTCTCTTCCTTATGAAGCAGTTCATGGAAGGACTTCCGACTTCACTGATTGAAGCAGCGAAAATAGACGGTGCCAATGAGTGGAAAGTATTCAGCGGAATAGTTATGCCGAACGTAAAACCTGCATGGATGACATTGATTATCTTTTCGGTACAGGGCTTGTGGAACAACAAAGCAGCTACATATATCTATTCGGAAGAGAAAAAGACGCTTGTATATGCAATGCAGCAGATTCAGAGCGGCGGTATTGCAAGAACCGGTCAGGGTGCAGCCGTGCTGGTTGTCCTGATGGTAGTTCCGATAGCAATATTCGTATTCTCAGAGAGTCAGATTCTGGAAACAATGGCAAGCTCAGGCTTGAAAGATTAATAAAAAATGGAGCATGGTTATTAACATGGAACGAGGTGGCATATGAAAAAGATAATAAAGAAAATTGCTTTCCTGATATTGTGTGTTGTGATTTTTAAAGGTTTCTCCATGACAGCATATGCTACGGAGAGTAGTTATACATACAACTACGATTGGTGGGGCGATGTACAGGATTCGCCGGATGTTTATACGGTATGTAATGTATATACTTCAATTGACCTTGGGCTTGAGACAAATCTGAAGAGTCCTGAAGGATTGTTTATTAAGGGAAACATGGTTTATATCTGTGATACCGGAAATAACCGTATTATCGAGATGGAAAGAGTTTCCACGGAAAGATTTGAAGTAAGACGTATATATGACAGCTTTAATGGGGATGTGAGTGTTAAAACTTTTTCATCACCTTCGGATATAGCGGTATCCGATGAAGGAAATATTTACATTGCAGATAAAGGTAATTCAAGAATTCTGAAACTTGACAGCGACTTAAATTATATCATGCAGTTTGATAAGCCGGTGGATTCGGCACTGGATCCTCAGACGGTATTTACTCCGAATAAGATTGTTATTGATACGGCGGAGCGTGTTTACTGTATAGCTACAGGTATCAATAAAGGACTTATTAAGTATGAAGCGGATGGTACATTCTCCGGATTTGTAGGCGCTACTAAAGCCAAATATGACTGGGTGGATTATATCTGGAAAAAGTTCGCGACTCAGGAACAGAGATTGCAGATGGAATCCTTTGTTCCTACGGAATATGACAATATTTATATGGATTATGAAGGCTTTATATATGCAGTTACAAGTGCAGTAACAAGAGACAGTCTCAGAAATGAGGAAGCTCAGGCAATCCGTAAATTAAACCTGATGGGAAATGATATCTTAGTCCGTAACGGTGAATATGATGTGTTTGGCGATTTATACATGGGTAACGGCGGAGGATATGAGGGACCGTCATTATTTAGAGATGTTACTACAATGGATAATGATGTCTATGTATGTCTGGACAGAAACCGTGGGCGCTTATTCGGATATAACGACCAGGGAAAATTAGTATTTGCCTGTGGCGGTAACGGAAACATGGACGGCTATTTCAGACAGCCTGCGGCCATTGACCATATGGGATATGACTTGTTAGTTTTGGATTCACTTGACTGTAGTCTGACTTTATTCTTACCTACGGAATTCGGTTCTTTGGTATATGAGGCAATGGATGAATTCGATACGGGTAATTATACTGCTTCGGGTGAAACATGGCAGAAGGTTATGGATTTAAACGGTAATTATGACCTTGCTTATATCGGAATCGGGCGCGCTCTGCTGCGTCAGGAAAGATATCGTGAAGCGATGGATTATTTTGAACTTAAATATGATGATGAAAACTATTCCAAAGCATATAAGCAGTATCGTAAGGAATGGGTAGAGGAACACATAATAATTATAGTAATTGTAATAGTTGCCTTATTCCTTATTCCGCTGTCAATAGGAAGGATTAAATCGATAAAACATGAGATAGACACAGCAGATATCTTCAGAATATAGATAAACGGAGGTCCGTATGATTGCTTCATTGAAAGAAAATGTAAAATTACAACGTTATATCGGTTCGCTCAAGTTTTCATTATACTGTATAACGCATCCTTTTGACGGTTTTTGGGATTTAACCCATGAAAAGCGCGGAACTTATGCAGGAGCGAATACAATATTGATTATGACGCTTTTAGTGAGAGTCATGAAACTGCGCTATACCAGCTTTATTTTCTTAAATGTTTATTGGGAAGAACTGAATATATTTCTGTATCTTGCAAGTATTGTATTCCCATTGGCGTTGTTTGTTGTAGGTAACTGGGGATTAACAACTTTGTTTGACGGTAAGGGAAAGTTGGGACAGGTGTATATTGCGTCATGTTACGCAATGACTCCTTATCCGTTAATCCAGTTTCCGCTGATGATATTCAGTAACTTTGTTACGGTGGATGAAGCAGAATTCTATGCTGTATTAAGCATTATCTCTCTGGTATGGGCGGCATTGCTTATGATAGCGGCTATGTCACAGATTCACGAATATTCTATGAGGAAGAATCTGCTGTTTATGGTGGCAAGTCTGTTTGCGATGTTGGTAATCATATTTATCCTGTTATTGTTCTTTAGTATGATCACTCAGGGTATTGCATACTTTATCTCTTTGGGCAGAGAGTTATTATTCCGACTATAACGGAAGGATGGGAGTAACCATGAAGAAAGAAAAATCAGTAAGGCAGAAAGAATTTAAGGATGCTGTTATCAAACAATTGAAGAGTATGATATTTCCGTTGATTCTCAGTGCTATCATTTTTGTCGGCATATTTATAGTCATAAACTACCAGAATGCTGTTGAAAAAGAAGCCATTGTAAGAATTAACGGCTATGAAGGTTCGGAAGATTCTATTGTGATGGAAAACGACAGATTGAAGTTTACCATGGATCCGACGACAACCCAGTTTTCTTTGGAAGTGAAGGATACCGGAAAGGTATGGTATTCTAATCCTCAGGATGCTTCAAATGATACAACGGCGCGGGATT
>CAMWWS010000130.1 GCA_947178085.1 uncultured Lachnospiraceae bacterium
CGATGCAGACAAAATGTTTGAAGATAAAAGCCAGCATATTTATGATATTGCATGTGGATTGGGGAAAAGAGGATCAACAAGAAATATGCTGGAAATATTTTGCAAAAATTATGGGATGAATTTATGGGAAGATACATTGTCTGATCTTACGGATGAACAGATTGACTTACTGAAATACGGAGATGGAGGAAAGTCAAAATTTTATGGATTTATTCCGTGGATTACATTGCTTACAAGCGGCGCAGTGTCAACTTCCGGAAGACTTGCAAGTATATTAAAAGATGCAGGCATGATAGAAGAAAGAAAGTGCATAAAATGCGGTGAGACAGGACTTGGTGAAAAAGCGTCCCATACGACATTCGGAGGAAAAACCGTAAGCGAGCTCGAACATATGTATATCAGTGATCTGCTTAATTTTTTAAATGAAAATAATGATGGGAAAAATCCTCTGTTAAAGGAAATAATTACAAAACTTTCCTGTATGGTTGATGTAGGACTTCATCATCTTTCATTATCCCGTCCGGTTCCAACCCTTTCAGGCGGTGAAATCCAGCGGTTATTTCTGGCAAGCTATATTATAGCGGAGATGGACTCTATTATATTTGTGTTTGATGAGCCGACAATAGGCTTACACGAGATAGAAAAAGAAAATCTGATTCGGATAATCCGAAGGCTGGTAGATAACGGAAACACGGTTGTTGTGGTGGAGCACGATGAACATTTTATCCGGGAGGCAGATTACGTTATTGATATTGGTCCTAAAGCAGGTATTTATGGGGGATATAAAGTCTTTGAAGGAGACTATGATCTATTCCTGAAATGTACAGATTCAAAAACGGCTTCTTATTTGAATGACAGGATTGGATTTAAAATAAAGCGGGAATACAGAAAAACCGATGACCGAAAAAGGCTGACAATATCGGGAGCCCGACTGCATAATTTAAAAAATGTGACCGTCAGCATTCCTCTGGGAGTCATGGTAGGAGTGGCAGGTGTGTCAGGAAGCGGCAAATCGAGTCTCATAGCAGATACCCTGGTACCAAAATTAAAGGAACAGTTAAAAGCAAAGTGTATAATGGATGAGGATGAGGAAGACAGCGACGGAACGGAAGGAACTATAAATAAGGAAGTTACACTGACAGGCGTAAGTAATATTAAGCATTGCTATATTATAGACCAGCGGCCGATCGGAAGAAGCCGAACATCATGTCCCGCTACATACACCGGCATTTTTGACCGTGTGCGCAATTTATTTGCTCAAAGTGATAAAGCGAAGGAACGGGGTTACACAGCCGGTATGTTTTCTGTAAACAGCAAGGGCGGCTGTCATAAGTGTAAGGGTGACGGAGTGATTCATTACCACGTGGGATTTGGTAATTTCATTGATATTGGCTGTGATGCATGCGGTGGCAGTGGATATATCCGGGAAGCCATGGAAATCACGGTTGATGGAAAGAATATCCGGGATATATTGGAGATGAGCGTGGACGAAGCGAGGGACTTCTTCTCTGATAAGGATGAGGCGATTTATAACATGCTTGCGATTTTGCAGCGTGTAGGAATGGGGTATATTAAGTTAGGACAGGCAACCCCGACGATTTCCGGCGGAGAAAGCCAGCGCATCAAGCTTGCAAAGGAATTGGCAAAGGGCAAAAATAATAAGAATGTATTGTATATTCTGGATGAACCGACCACCGGACTTTCATTTAGTGACAGCGAACAGCTTATGAGTCTGTTAAATGAACTTGTTGATATGGGAAATTCAATTATTATAACCGAACATGACTCCTATGTGCTTTCAAATTGTGACTATATTATCGAACTCGGGGAAGGCGGAGGCAATGCAGGCGGTAATATTATAGCAACAGGTACTCCTGCGGAATTGAAGAATAATCCGGTTTCTATCATAGGAAGGTATTTGAAATGAGCGCAGATATCGAAAAGCAAATAAATGAATATATACTAAGACACCATTATCGCCAGATTAACAGCGTTTTACTGTGCAAGAATGGTGAAATTCTGGCGAGCTGCTACTATAACTGTTTTTATGAAAAAAGTAAAAACGTAATTAATTCAGTGGCGAAAAGCATCATGTCAATATGTACGGGTATTGCGCTGGATCAGGGTTTAATACAAAGTATAGATGAACCGATTTATAAATATATCCATGAATTCAGTGAATGCCGTGAGCCGTTCCATAGAATGATTACTATAAGGCATCTGCTGACAATGACTTCGGGTATCTATTGGAATGGCGGAGTCCATTATCATTGTCCCATGATGAAACAGTTGAGGAACTCAGACGATTGGATTTCACATATTGCCGATTGTGCGGTGGTTGATATTCCGGGAACAAAGTATAACTACAAAGAATGGGATGTGATTCTATTAGCAAAGCTTCTTGATATTGTATGCGGAGATATGTATGACTTCATCAACACTAATCTGTTTATACCTTTGGACATAGAAAGCACGCGTTGGTATAAAAGCCCATGTGGCATATATTACAGTGTCGGTAATGATGAGGAGACTGACAATGAAACCAAGTTTAAGCTGACCGCAATAGATATGATGAAAATCGGTCAGCTTTTCTTAAACGGCGGAAGATATGGGCAGGAGCAGCTCATATCCGAAACATATATTCATCAGGCGGTATCACCGCTGAAATGCAATCCGAATTACGGTTTCTTATGGTGGGTTTGGGGAGAACGGTATGGCTGTCGGGGATATGGCGGACAAAGCATAACTGTTATCCCGGATGAAAATGCTGTTATTGTAACACAGGCAACCCCAACGGACAGAGGAATGGTATATTTAGATTTAGTTGAATATTGCTACTCCTGCTGCAAAGAAGTAGGAAAACAGTAAAGTTCCGGGTGTCAAGAAAAAATACTTGACACCCACTTTTTGTTATAGTAGAATATCACATGTTGAGTATGAACTTTAGATATCCGCAGGGAGCAGAATCATGGAGAAAATCGTCGAACAGGGTTTGCTGTATGATTTTTATGGAGAATTACTTACAGAGCACCAGAGACAGATATATGAAGAAATAGTTTATGAGAATCTTTCTCTTGGAGAAATTGCTGCGGAGCAGGGAATCAGCAGACAAGGCGTACATGATATAGTGAAGAGGTGCGATAAGGCGCTTATGGAATATGAAAACAGATTAGGACTTGTCGCAAGATTCAAGAAGATGAAGGAACAGATTCGGGAAATTGATGAATTAACCGGACTCTTTGAGCAAAATGAAATAAAGGATAAATCAGAATACTGCCGGAAGGTGCGGCAGATATCGGCAAAGATTATGGAAGAATTATAGAGGTCATATATGGCATTTGAAAGCTTAACCGACAAACTGCAGAACGTATTTAAGAACTTAAGAAGTAAGGGCCGCTTAACGGAGGAAGATGTTAAAACCGCTTTAAAAGAAGTTAAAATGGCGCTGTTAGAAGCAGACGTTAACTTCAAGGTTGTAAAGCAGTTCATCAAATCCGTAGAAGAGAGAGCTGTAGGAGCCGACGTCTTAAATGGATTGAATCCGGGACAGATGGTTATCAAAATCGTTAATGAAGAGATGGTAAATCTCATGGGTTCGGATACGACAGAAATCCAGATGCAGCCCGGTAAAGCTATTACTGTTATAATGATGTGCGGCTTGCAGGGTGCAGGTAAGACGACCACGACGGCGAAAATTGCCGGCAAGCTAAAACTTAAAGGGAAGAAATCATTGCTTGTTGCATGTGACGTTTACAGACCGGCAGCAATCAAGCAGTTGCAGATAAACGGTGAGAAACAGCAGGTAGACGTTTTTACTATGGGTGAGAATCACAAACCCGTAGATATTGCTAAAGCGGCTATGGAGCATGCGCAGAAGAATGGGCACAATGTTGTTATTCTGGATACGGCAGGACGCCTTCACATTGATGAAGAAATGATGGCGGAACTGCAGGAAATAAAAGAAAACGTTGAAGTCCATCAGACATTGCTTGTTGTGGACGCTATGACAGGTCAGGATGCAGTTAATGTTGCAAAGGATTTTGATGAAAAAGTTGGCGTTGACGGAGTTATCTTATCTAAGATGGACGGCGATTCCAGAGGCGGTGCTGCATTATCAGTTAAAGCCGTTACAGGTAAGCCTATTCTGTATGTAGGTATGGGAGAGAAGCTTTCGGATTTGGAGCAGTTTTATCCGGACCGTATGGCAAACCGTATTCTGGGAATGGGCGATGTCCTGACGCTTATAGAGAAGGCACAGCAGAACATTGACATTGATGAAGATAAAGAAAAGCAGATGGCTGACCGGATGAAAAAGGGCAAGTTCGATTTTGAGGACTATCTGGAAAGCATGAAGCAAATGCGGAACATGGGCGGCATATCCAGTATACTCGGTATGCTGGGAATGGGTAAGCAGATGGGCGATATTGAATCCATGGTAGATGAGAAACAGCTTGCCAGAATGGAGGCCATCGTCTTAAGTATGACGCCTAAGGAAAGGCAGAACCCCAAGCTGCTTAATCCAAGCAGGAAGCACCGTATTGCAAAGGGGGCAGGCGTCGATATCAGTGTGGTGAACAGGTTCATTAAGCAGTTTGAGCAATCACAGAAGATGATGAAACAGATGCCCGGTATGCTTGGAGGCAAGCGTGGGCGAGGATTGTTCGGAGGAATGGGAAAGCTCCCGTTTTAGTGTAATCAGTGAAGTTTAGAGAGATATCTGTCAGATATCATTTCTATTCAAATAAATCAAATAAAAATATTTTTACAATGGAGGCAGAAAAATGGCAGTAAAAATCAGATTAAGAAGAATGGGAAAGAAGAAAGTTCCTTTTTACAGAATTGTAGTAGCAGATTCAAGATCACCGAGAGACGGCAGATGTATTGATGAAATCGGAACTTACGATCCTAACACAGATCCAAGTACCTATAAGGTAGACGAAGAGGCGGCTAAGAAGTGGCTCGCTAACGGCGCACAGCCTACGGAAATTGTTAACAAGATTTTTAAGAATGCCGGAATAATCGAGAAGTAGGAACGAAACTTGTTAATACACTTTTTGGAGGTGGATTATGAAAGAATTAGTTGAAGTAATCGCAAAGGCGCTTGTTGATAATCCGGATGAAGTTGTTGTAAACCAAAAAGAAGACGGAAAGAATATTATACTGGAGCTTCATGTTGCAGCAACCGATATGGGAAAAGTTATTGGAAAACAGGGACGTATTGCAAAAGCAATCCGCTCAGTGGTGAAAGCAGCATCATCCAAAGACAATAAGAGAGTTGATGTAGAAATTATTTAATCAGGCGGCCTCATGAAATTCTTCGTGAGGCTGTTTTTACCTTTTGGGAGGAAATATGATATCTGAATTACAAATCGGTATTATTACGCAGACACATGGGCTGCACGGCGAGGTCAAGGTTTTTCCGACTACAGATGATGCAGGACGATTCAATAAATTGAAGGAAGTTATTCTGGATGACGGAAAAAGCCGGCAGACTATAGCGATAGACGGCGTGCGTTTTTTTAAAAAATATGTAATTTTAAAATTAAATGGCTTAGATTCCATAGAAGCCGTTGAAAAATATAAGAATGCCAAACTTCTCGTATCAAGGGATAATGCGGTAAAGCTTAAAAAAGATGAGTATTTTATCGCTGATATGATTGGAATGCAGGTTAAAACTGAAGACGGCAAGCCCTTTGGCGTTTTAAAGGATGTATTGACAACAGGGGCGAATGATGTCTATATCGTAGAGATGACTGATGGAAAAGAAGCGCTTCTGCCGGCTATTAAAGAATGCATACTGAATGTGGATATGGAAGCGGCAGTAATGACGGTTCATATTATGGAAGGGCTGTTATCGTAAAAAACCATGCTCATTTCTTACACTATTCTATACGGAGGGTTAGGATGAACTTTCATATACTGACGCTTTTTCCGGAGATGGTCATGCAAGGTCTTAGTACAAGCATACTTGGGAAAGCGCTTGAACGTGGGATTATTTCTATAGAAGCTGTTAACATAAGAGACTATACTACTGATAAGCATGGAAAAGTGGACGATTATACTTATGGCGGCGGCGCCGGAATGTTGATGCAGGCACAGCCTGTTTATGATGCATATCAGGCAGTGACCGGGAAAATATCCGGAAAAAGAACAGCGGAGAATAAGGACGAAAATACTGATAGCAGAATCAGAATGATATATGTCACACCTCAAGGCAGGACTTTTAATCAGGAACTTGCAAAGGAACTGGCTAAGGAAGAGGATTTAATATTCTTATGCGGTCACTACGAAGGGATTGACGAGAGGGTTTTGGAAGAAATAGTTACGGATTATATTTCAATAGGAGATTATGTACTGACAGGAGGAGAACTGCCTGCTATGGTGATGATTGATTCCATATCAAGACTTGTCCCGGGAGTGCTGCATAATGATGAATCGGCAGCAACAGAATCATTTCATAACGATTTGCTGGAATATCCTCAATATTCACGTCCGGAGGTCTGGATGGGAAAGAGAGTTCCTGAAATATTGCTTTCAGGAGACCATGCCAAAGTTGATAAGTGGAGACTTGAACAGTCCATAGAGAGAACCAGAAGGCTTCGACCCGATTTATATGAGAAATGGAAACTTCGTCAGGAAACCGGGGAAATGGGGTAAACTCATAAAACACTCATGATATTTCCTCAGCCTGCGAATTTGTGTGTCCAAGACATCTGCGATGTCTGCACAAATTTGCGTGTGAAAATTTATTTTTCACACTAAACACTTGCATTTACTATTACAATATGATAAATTATTAATGTTGTGAAAAAGATGGTCCTCTGTTACAAAACGTATTAAGAACATCCAAATTAATTAGGAGGCAAAGTTATATGTACGAAATTATTAAGGAAATCGAAGCAGCTCAGGTAAAAGAAACGGTTCCGGAGTTTAACGTAGGTGATACGGTTAAAGTATACGGAAAGATTAAAGAGGGAAACCGTGAAAGAATTCAGGTTTTTGAAGGCATTGTTTTAAAGAGACAGGGCGGAAGCAATAGAGAAACTTTTACCGTAAGAAAATTATCAAACGGAGTAGGCGTTGAGAAAACATGGCCTCTTCATTCTCCGAATGTAGAGAGGGTTGAAGTGGTAAGAAGAGGTAAAGTAAGACGTGCAAAATTAAACTACTTGAGAGACCGTGTCGGTAAGAGAGCTAAAGTTAAAGAAGTGGTAAAAT
>CAMWWS010000131.1 GCA_947178085.1 uncultured Lachnospiraceae bacterium
CTCCCAAGGTCTCACAAACCGCACCAAATAATGTTAATATAAAAATGACAACTCCCCATCTTTTCTGAGAAACTGTTAAAATAAACTTATATTTCTTCCATATGTCTTTTATACTTCTTAATTTCTGCATTTGGCTCTCCTGCAATTATCATTTTTTGTGGGTCAAAATATCTACAGTAGCTATTCTTGGCTCAAAGCAACAAGTCGGACGAACGCAAACAATTCTTACTCCACTCGCCCTTTGCGGACCAACCTTCATGAATGTGGCAAGAACTGATGTATCGCCATGCAAGCCCAGCGGTCCAATATTTGATTCATTCACTCTCTTAGTTATTTCCTGCTCCATCTCACTTTGAACATCGTACTTTCCATCCACTTGAGCCTGAAGCATCATGGACGTCGCCTCGAAGTGTGATCTCCCAATACCGACAGCAAGTGTGCAAGGTGAACATCCCAGCTGCGATACGCCTTCCTTTGCCCAATTAACAATCTCATCCAGAACAATCTGAGTGTTATGTTTATGAAAAACACGGTAGGTTTTCGCTCTAATTGCCGGACCGCCACCAAACATAAGGATGTGAAGCCGTACAACATTGTCCTTGCACCTACGAAGTAAAATAGGCGCTGGTTCAACCCCGGCACTATCAGGATTTAATCCACCGGACTGATCGATTCTATCGCTATCATTACCCATGATTCCCATAGGCCGACCCGGAAGCATTTGCAGACCTTCAGCCACGCCTTGCCTTATCTCATCCAGCATACGTCCGGTAACCGCACAATCTGAACCAACTTCCAACACCAAATGCGGGATGCCGGTATCATCACAAAGTGGACTGTGATTCTGTTCTGCAACCTCAGCATTGTCTAGCACTGTCTGAAGAACCCACTTTGCTTTCTCGTTGGTTTCCCTGTCTATAGCTTTTCGATATGCTTCTTTCTTATCCTCCCGGAATGTCGAGCCGGCTTCCACAAGAGCATCCCTTACCATTGCAACAATATCATTTTTCATAGAGACTCCTCCCATGCACGGCACCGATTATAGCAGGGTACTTATCCACCTTGATGCGATATAGTGCCTCCATACCAAGTTCTGGGAAAGCCACAATCTTCTCTTCGCTGGTCTTACTTTTCAGTAAAGCTGTTAAAGGCGGAATCACTGCATAGACGGAATTGTACTTGGCCAAAGCTGCTATCGTTTCGGGATGTAACGCACCTTTTCCAAGATGAAGCTTAACGCCCGCTGCAGAAAGCGATTCAATAGAGTTTTCAATCTCCAGCTTATTTGAACTGGTTGGACCCACTCCGGCAGGACTGACTGCCGTATGAAAAATAACACTACCTATTAGATTCGTCCCCAATCTCTCTATTTTACCTTCATTTATAAGAGCAACAACCTTCGGCAGCACGGCGTCTCGACCGCAGAGTATATATCCTGAAATAGTAATCGTGTCACCCACATGAAAGCTTGCTGCTATCTCTTCCGATATTGGCGTATTAATATCTGTAATCATTCCTTTACCTCTCCTAAATACAGATTCTTTACTGTAAATCATTCGTTTACAGCAAATAGTTTAATATAGGCGCCTTCATTCTCAATCACTCCAAACGCTCTGGACCGGTTATATATCTTTTTTGCCCAATTCATATGCGGGCTGATTTCATTCATCTTATTTGAACCCATCCCTTTCATGACCCCTCCATTTTTATTATTCAGGATCATGCAGGCATCTGTATATTCTTCGTCCGTGACAGCCATAAGTGCATTAACAAATTTTACGTGCGTAGGATGAATGACAGTTCTTCCTACAAAACCATTCGCTTTATCTAGTATCACCTCACGAAGAAGACCATCAATCTCATTATTTACAAGAGGCTGCCTTCTCATAAGATAATCTTCCAAACCATATTTAGGAAGTTCCTCAAACATCATTTTTTTTGGTGCCCGGAAATATTCCCATACAGGACCGGATATTACATAATCATTATTTCTTCCACAGACATTGACAATGTCCGAAAGGCATTCCCTGACAGTCATAATATCATACAACGAATAGTCTACACCACGACGAACTCCAAATACGGACGAAAAATCTGTACCGCCTACACGAACCTGCAAAACCAAATCATGGTATTTATCCAGAATTTTTCTAATTCCCATCAATTCGGAAATTCTGGTTTCTTTATAAGCCACACTCGAATCCTCTATAATCGGCATACCATAGAGTATCTCCCCAAAGCGTTCATTCAGATCCTTCAAGTAGGCAAAATATTCATATCCACTCCCCGCATTAAATTTAGGAAAATTAACACCACATAAAGATCTTACCTGATGTTTTGTCAATCCCTCACCAAAGTGTTTGAACTGAGAAAGATTACGAACCCTGACAAAAATGAGGGGTACTCTATCAGCAGATAAAGCACCTCTGTCGACTGCATCGGTAATGGTGTCGAGCAACTTATGTACATTTTCTTCTGCTGTTGTAACCTGTTCTTCTGGACAGGCATCCTCAAAGCAGAAAACAATTGTAGTAAGTCCGGGATATGCCCCTAAGAGTATCTTTTGTGCAAAATCCTTTGTACCCGGCATATACATCGTAGCACCAAGGCAGTACTGAAGCAGTTCTCGGTCTGTGTATTTGTCAAAATTTTCCGGTTCAACAGTAAAACTAAAATGTGGATTATATTGATGATGTCTCATATTATATATTTCATCCCTTCCAATCAGTTAATTTACCAATAACTGCCATTATAAAAATTAGAATAGGCTTCCTTTCGGCGACCAAACAGCTTCCGGATAATACTCATCAATCATCCTTTTGACCAAACAGCATTGTTTGGCTCGTTTTCTTGCATCCTCCTCCGTGCTATCCCAACTGTGAGTAGCCGCAACAGACCCTCCTGTCTTCAAATAAATTGGCGCTGCAATACGGATCATCTCCGGAACCTCATAATGCCTAATAAATCCACCTGTTGATTTTGGGTTTTCTGTATGAATGTCAATCGGACAGTCTATGGCTTGACGCATAGCTGCCAACATCTGAAGCTGGATATCGCGTACAGGATTTATAGAATCTGCCCCAATACTCTCTAGAAGTTTTGCCGAACAGGGATTGCCATGTCCCGCATGTGCAGATACTTTAAAATGGCAATTTGCCGGAATTTCACCTGCTTTTCTGAATTCATTTAACACCCATAAGCAGCCTTCATCATAAACAAGAAATCCTCGGCAGCCGAGTTTCGCCGCTCTCTTAACATCCTCAATAGCTCTGACGATTTGTTCCTGTCCACGCAAACGATACCCCATCCGAACACCTTCCTCCGTGTGAACGGATGCAGAAGTATCTGTTGTCGCTCTTGGGCCAATGGCAAGTATCAAATCCGTTTCCCATTTATGAGCCAATTCCACCATTTCGGATATTTCCTTATCGGTAAGCCGCATGATACCCTGCGTCTGCGTTACTCTATGGAGATAAATCCCGTAACTATCCATCGCTTCAAGTAATGCCTTCATTACCCTGGGTCCCTGAATTCCCGGAACTTCGAAGCGATACTGTCCTCCGTCAGAAAACCTCTTTTCAGAAAAAGGCAGGTCATATGCATCTCCTCCGGGAACCCCTATCTTCTTTAAAAATTCTCTTGTTTTCTCCATACTGTTCATTTATATCTTTCCCTCTTTTCAACAACATCTATTATGATACAGAATCAGTCATTCAATTCTGCAATCAGTGCGTTTACCGCTTCCATGTGCGAGAAATTCAACGGCGGCAGTTTTCCGTTCATCCCTTTATGGATGCGAACGTCAATAAAGGACGCTCTGCCACAATTATTCAGTTCTTTTATTGCTTCAATCAGCCCTTCTTTATCCGTAACCGGATGATGCACAGTCTGATATCCGCAAGCATCCGCAACCGTTGTTAAGCTAACCTCATATCCAGCCGACGGCTGTCCACCTACCGACTCGTGCGCTCCATTATTAAGTACCACATGAAGAAATTTCGGGACACTCAGTTTACTTACCATCGTCATGGCTCCCATATGCATTATTGCCGCTGAGTCACCATCCAGCGCAACCACATTCCTTTCCGGATTTTCCAGAGCAATACCTAACGCTACCGATGAAGCGTGTCCCATCGCTCCTACATTCAGGAAATCATGGTTCCGGTTTTCTCCTCTCTTTTCCCTAAGAAAGAAAAGCTCTCTGGTTGCCCGCCCTGTTGTAGCGGCATAAATAGTATCCGATGGCATATTATCAAGAATGACATTAATAGCTTCAGCACGACTCATCGGGTATGCCGTATCGCTATGGTCAGTCTTTTCTCCAGCCAAAACACCTTTCGGAGCAATCAGGGCATATGGTTTACGCTTTTTCAGACAATAGTCAACTGCTTCAGCAAGAATCTTCCTGAATGTCTCTATGCCATCAGTAAGTATACTATAATGGATATGCATATCCTCCAGCAGCTTAAGTGTAATTTCTCCTTGAAGTTCATGCTGTGGCCAATCACCGATTCCCGGCTGCCCGCGCCACCCAATCAAAAGCAGCATCGGAACAGAATAAACATGCTCATCCGCTAAAGATACCAATGGATTTATGGCATTTCCCATCCCGCTGTTCTGCATATAGACAAGAGGAATCTCTGTGCTGGCAAAATAATGCCCCGCCGCTATGGCTATCGCATTTCCTTCATTTGCAGCAATAATATTTCTGTCCGGAAAATGTTGTAGCGCAAAATCACAAAAGCCATTCAGAAAAGAATCCGGAACACCTGTAAAAAATGTTACCCCATTTTTATTTAGTTCTTTAAAAACAATTTTTTGATCCAGCATCTTACCTTACCTTTCCTTTAAATAATGTAAAATACTCCGGGCTGTCTGCTTTTGCTATTTCCCATGCCTGTTCAAATGATTCAAGAATATTTTCCGGAAGCGGACCTGCCTTTATTGCTTTCATGTTCTGCTTTAAATGATCCAGTTTAGATGCTCCTATTATTATTGCATCCCCACGGTTTTCATCCAGCATCGAATGATAGCCAAGCCAACGGTATGTAGCTTCTATTGTTGTAATCCCCTGCTTGTCTGACGCTTTCCTAATCACATCCACAGCATCAAAATATCGTTTCTTCCAATAACGTCCTTTATAATTCGGGCGATGTGTAAACCGACCGTCAACAGGCTCATCTTCAAATTTAATGTAACGTCCGGTCAGCAGACCTCCTGCCAATGGATTGTAAGCATAAAAAGACATTCCAAAGTGATTTAAGCAGTCATTAAGTTCAACTTCCGCCTTTCTTGTAAGCGGGTTATAAATGCCCTCATATATCGTTGGTTTTACCCAACCATTTTTATCACAGAGATGCCATACATCTGCCGTCATCCATGCCGGGAAATTTGAAAGTCCTAATTTTTTAATCTTTCCCTGCCTATAGAGTTCAGTACATGCAGCAAGCACAGAACCTACCGGAGTAAATGGGTCAGGAAAATGAAGATAAAAAGTATCAATACATTCAATCCCAAGACGCTCCAAAGTTCCGTTTAGCTGCGTATAAGCAGCATCGGCATCCAGTCGTCCGGATATCCGCGGGTTCACTTTAGTTGATACCCTATAGGGCTTATTGATTTCCCTTAATGCACTGCCAAGCAGTCTTTCACAATTCCCTTCGTTATACACATAAGCAGTATCCAGTTCCTCATAGCCTGCATCAAGAAATGTATTCACAAATTGACTGATATCTGAGCCGAATACAGACTCTCCAAATGTCATCGTACCCAATACAAGATTCATATTGGCCGCCTTTCACCTCATACTAATTTTAAAATATCCGATACCAAAGTTTCTGCCTTATGTGCAATGTTGAATATTTTACGGCTGTCTTCTTCCATCACTCCGGCATAAAGCATTAATGCATCATATCGCTCCCTGAACTCTTCATCGGTAAGCGGATTCTCTGGCTCACCCTTAGGAAAATTTACCCTATCCATGTAAGTGTTGTTACCCGTTTCAACAATGACAACTGCTGCCTGAACTTCAGGAAATTCCCGGCTGATATCTTCATCCGGAATAACACGAACTTTTTTTGCAAGTTCTTGTATTATTGCATCATTTATATAATCGCTGCTAAATTCTTGAAGGCCTGCTTTTCCATAAATAAAGCCCACAGCAGTACTATAAGGGATACTCATTTTAGCCGAATAGGATCCTAAAATATCAGTATGATCATGTCCATGTATTGCCAATTCATATGTTCTTACTATAATTGTTTTCACATCATTCGCCTTCAGTCCATACTGATTCCTAAGATGAATAGCAGCTTCAACCGCCGGATGTGTATATCTGCAGGATGCATATAATTTAGTGTAACTTTTCATAATTGCATAAGTTCCATTCAATAATACCGGCTTTAATTCCACATCCTCTTTCCCTGTCATCATCTTAAGATAACCGCGTTTTCCTCCCAAAGGATCCGGATGTCCCTTAAATCCGGATTTCGCCAATTGAATGCTCAGCAGAGAAAGCAACGCTGTTTTTGCTACATTATATGGTTTCAGTTCTGATCCATCGTCAAGGACTTTGAGCATCCCCGTTGCCGATACACAAGCCGTGGCAAATGCATGAAAACGCTCTTCTTCGGACAGACCTAGCATATATGCCGCCGCCAATGTAGCGCCAAGAACACCGCATGTTCCTGTAGCATGATATCCTAAAGCCTTATGATCGGGCTGTATAGAAACAGCCATTGTATAAGAAGCTTCATATCCGATAACTGCCGCCCTAAGTACCTCTTCAATAGTATTTCCATATCTTTGTGCCAATGAAAGCAATAAAGAGAAAATTGGGCTTCCCAAATGTATAATTCCTGAATTGGTTCCATCATCGTAATCAAGTGCATGGCTGTTTAATCCATTGAGAAATACTGCTTCTTTTAAAGCTAAGGTTCTTCCGGTTCCAATGACCTTAAACCTACCTTCTTCCGGTTCAGCAAAAGCATCAAATCTTTTTAGCTTTTCTTTTTGAAATTCCACTCCCGCGCAGGTCACCGCCAGATAGTCAAGAAATGATTTTCTTGCTCTTTCTATAACTTCCGTTGAAAAATCCTTTTTAGCAATTTCATTATTGATGTTAAAAATTTAATCGATTTATTCATCTTCACCTTTTGAATCACATCTTATTTTTTATACTAAATTTCCAAAGCTGATAACATATCATGACGC
>CAMWWS010000132.1 GCA_947178085.1 uncultured Lachnospiraceae bacterium
AAGTTAAATAATATGAAATAATTTTGTAACATATATGGAGGCCAGTGTGAAAAATTTATTTTTCACACATGCTTGCATGTGTTACACAATATTTGTACAGGCATCAATGATGCCTTGGGCACTTAAATTCGCAGGTTGAGAAAGGAGCATAGTTATTAAATTGAGAAAGTTAATATATAAAAAAGGTATCTATGGCATGATTCTGGTCATGCTTATTATAATGATGGGAATGAGAGTCGATGCTGCAGGGGGGCTGAATCAATCTTTTGCTAAATCGGCAAAAAGCTCACTCACAGATAAGTCAACGATTTCTTATTCAGCTGTGCTGCCGAATACGCCGTCAAGTGACGACGGAGTGCTCTATTTATACGAAATGCAGCCGTTTGAGTATACGGTATCGCCTGCGGCGGTACCTATAGCATCAGCGCCTGCATCAACTAAACCGGCATTTACAGTGCCGTATACTAACGGAAGACTCTATACCAAGCTGGGACTTGCTGTAAAAGTGGGCGGTCAGAATGTGCTTATAGCAAATCCGCAGTACATATCAAATCCTGAATTGCTTGCCACGCATACAAGAACAAGAAAAAAAAGACCGTTAAAATCAGAACAGGGCAAGGATTTCTGCAATCTTCTCATGGCGTCGTCAAATATAAACGGAGTAATTGCAGGAAATTATTCTACAGTACAGGTTATGAATGAGGGAGGCAATGATGCGATTACGAATCCTTATTCAAGAGCGTCCATGCTGCCGTTAGATACGCATCCTGTAATACCGCAGTATTATATGCTGAATGCATCAGAACCGGCAGGCATCGCAGCTATTACGGCTACTCTTTCAAGGTGCGCGGCAGAATCTTCGGCAGAGAATTATATTATAGGAAATGAAGTTAATGTCCGTATATGGAACTATACGATCTGGCAGGATTGGGACAGTTATATAAGAGAGTATGCACAGGTATTCAGAGTTGCTTATAATGCAATTAAGAGTCAGAATGCAAATGCAAGGGTATTTATATGTATCGACCAGAACTGGGACAGAAACCGTCCGGCGGGTAATGCAGAATATTATCAATATATCGATGGAAAAGACTTTCTTACCAAATTCAATCAATTGATTTCGAGTGAAGGAAATATTGATTGGAATGTGGCTCAGCACCCGTATCCTGTACCACTTACTTACGCAAAGTTCTGGGATATGTCAGGCTGCCCGAACGGAGGCTATATGGCGGCGCAGGTGTCGTCAGGTAAGATGATGACATTTCAGAACCTGACACTGCTTACAAACTATCTGAAAAGATCTGAAATGTTATCACCCAGAGGATTGGTCAGACGCGTTATATTAAGTGAGATAGGACTTACAAATTCACAGGGTGTAGACGTGCAGGCAGCGTCGCTTTATGCCTCATATATAGCTGCAAAAAACAATCCCTATGTGGATGAGATTATCTATCTGCTCGCTTATAGTGAAGCAGGGGTGGATACGAGACTTTCAGGACAGTCACAGCTTGTATACAACAGTATTGGTACATCGGAAGAATCTACATACGATGCATGGGCAAGAAGTTACATAGGCATCAGTAACTGGTCACAGGTCATTAAGTAGAGTCAAAATGGAAAAGTTAATGGCTTTATGGTTGAAAAATTGAAAGGCTTCATGTAGAATATTAAATATAAGATATTTTAAGCTTCGTATAAGGAATATATAGAAGATATACAAAGTAATATAGAGATACAGAAAGGAAGGTTCTTGAATATGAATGCAGGTGCAGGTTTTTTGTTATTGGCAGGAGGTCTGGTAATTGTTATTATTCCTGTTGTGATTTCTGTAGTGTCCGCTGTTGTTTCGGGAGTAGCGGCAGCAGTAGATGATGAGGCTGAAGATTGATATGAACACATTTCAGTATCGGGTAGAGAGCATTGACGGCGATTATGCGAACTTAAAGCGTATAGATATTGAGAGTGATGAAATCAAGCTGGTGGCAAGGGCATTGCTGCCACCTGATATTGCCGAAGGTACTAAGCTCCTCTATGAATATTTGCAATATCAGGTGATTGAGTGACTTTACAGCTTCCCACATAGGTATGCGTAAGCATTCATAATGGTCTTTGGCTGTTTTCCTGTAATAAAATAGAAATCTATCTGTGATTCGCCTTCTGCACAAAGGTAAGAACCATAAGCGGGTACATCGCAGCATATTGCCTGTCCGTCTGTTGCCATCAGGATTCCATATCCTTTATCGGAAAGGATAAAAGGCAGTTCGTTCACATTTTTCCCATGAGAGATATATCTTGCGGTATTACGCAGATTTATTCCGTTTACATCTTCGGTTCCCATTCCGTACAATTTTTCATCCTTTTGCCAATCCAGAAAAAGCCATGATTTATTTTTTCCGGGAGAGGAATCATCTATCTGTCGGCATTCTTTGCTCCGCTCTGCCAATAACAGCTTTTTATCGCGCGTCATATATCGGATTGCGCCGGTATTTTTATCTGCCTGTATGCAAAGCTCATCAGTTTTGAGTTCCACCATAGCCCCCGTTTCTTTATATATCCATGTATTTTCTATATGGTTGACAGCAATCTTGGAATTAACTGCTGTATCAGGCTGTTTCCCTTTGGCAAAAGTGACACGGATGATTGCGCTGCCTACAGGACTTAACCGCAATATTCCGTACCGGCTCTGCATATAGAGACCGTCTTTTTGCTTGGTCACCCAGCGGATAGCAAGGTCAATCTTAGAATGTCCGGAGGGGCGCAGTTTCTCCGTGGCGGGCATATCACCGAAGGAAAACTCAGGGAGTTCGGTTTCCTGCTTCATATTACTTGTTTTTTGAGCTGAAATCGGTGCCTGTTTCTTGGCAACGGCGGTATTTTGCTGTGCTCCGGCTGTCATATGCTGTGCGGATGAAGTTTTCGGGACCTGCACAAGGTTGTGGTTTTGCGCAATAATAATTTTTTTACGTGGAGAAACTCCTGTGTCCGAAGCGGATGATGCTTTGCTCAGTATGCTGCCTTGTTCGCGATTTTTCCCGTTATCTTTCCTGTCAATCGCTGTACCGTTAGTACTGTCGTGAAGAGGAGATTTATTCAAACTCTCCTTATCTGTTATGGCTTTTTTGGGCAGCGGATCTGCAATAAGTCCGGTGAGATTCCCTGTATGCAGGATACATAGTTCATGCAGGGCACGGGTTGCCGCCACGTATAACAGCTTGGCATGGCCGTCGTCCACGGGATAATCATCTCTTGTAGGATTGAAAATCAGCACAGCGTCAAATTCCAGACCTTTCGTATATTCTACAGGAAGTACTATGATTCCGGCGCCGAAAACTGCATTTTCCAAGTCGCTGTCGGTTATATTGATATATTTGCTAAGCTCTTTTGCCGTTTCATTGGCATGCTTGCGGTTCCGGCAGACTACGGCAATTGTTTCAAGCCCTTTTTGCTGCCATGCTTTACATACCGAGGCAGCTTTTTGCAGCATTGCATCAATATTGGAAACTTCCTCAAGCTGTACGGGTGAGCCGTGCCGGATGATTGGCTCTACCGGATATATGGAAAATTGTCCGTGGTGCAGAATGTTAGTGGCAAATTCTGAAATTTCTATTGTGTTACGATAGCTTTTTTTCAAAATGCCAAAGCTGTCCCGGCTGCCTGACAAAATAAGTTTTTTCAGCTCTTCCCAGTCATTTAATCCGTATCCGAAATGAATATTCTGGGATATATCTCCCATTATCGTATATGTGCAGTCCTTGATGCAGTATTTTAGTACGCTATATGCCATCATGCCGAAATCCTGCGCTTCGTCAATGACAATATGGTGAGCTTCGCTGATTACTTCCGTTTCCTTTATCCGCTTATAAATGTATGCCAGCGCTGCCAGATCATACACGTCAAATTCTTTGGCCGGAATGTTTACCTCCAGTCCTTTAAACGATTGCTCTGACAGAAAATCATGGTATATACTATAGATTGATTTTTTCCAGATATTTCCGCCGAATCGTCCGCGGTAGGCTTTAAGTATGGCTTTCCGCTCTTTTTCGGTGAAAGAGATTCCTTTACCCAGAAATTCTTCCCTGATTTTATTAATGAGTCTGTCGTTTAGCATATCTATTTTGCTCTGAACGGAGACCGTAGGATTCTGCTTTATATAACGCTCTATTGCTTCATTAGATAGAAGCTCGGTCAAATCTCCGGGTTCGGCAGCCTTCCCTTCTGTTTCGTCGAAAACTCCTGTTTTTCCGTTTTTAAAGCCTTCGACGAATTGCTTTCTGTTCAGGAAGATGCCCTCTCTTGGAATTGTAATCCATTCTAATCGCTCACAGTAATTCTCCAAATCATGGAACCATTGAAGCGTTCCCTTAATGCTGCCTTTGCGGCTCATTTTATCAGTATCCGTAATATGGTACTTCTGCTCGTCCCAATCCTCATACAGAAGCCTTACGAAAAGCTGCTCCATAGTCATCTGCCTGATACCGTGCACATCCAAATCCGGCAATACGCCTGTAATGTAATTGAGTAAAATCCTGTTACTTCCGACAATGTAAAAGTCATTAGGCTTGAAGCGTTCTTCATAATTATACAGAATATAAGAAATCCTGTGCATGGCAACGGTAGTCTTTCCGGAGCCTGCGACACCCTGAACTATAATGTTGTGATATGGAGACTTTCTGATAATGTCGTTTTGCTCTTTCTGGATGGTTGCTATGATTTCTCCTAATACTGCCTGTTTGTTCTTTGCCAGATATTTAGTAAGTAAATCGTCATTGGCAACTACTTCCGTGTCGTAATAGTCAAGAAGCTTGCCGCCTTCAATCTCATAGGTACGTTTCAACTTCAAATCAATGGAAATCTCTTTGTCATCGGGTGCAGTATAGCTGCATTTTCCAAGCCCGTTTTCATAATATACATTGGCAATAGGAGCGCGCCAGTCTGCGACAATCTGATGTATAGTATCTTTGGTAATACCGCCTTTGCCGATGTATATGGATTCATCTCTGTTTACTGATTCGTCATGAAAGATTATTCTGCCGAAATATGGCTTGCTCAGGGCTTTTTCATTCCTTACCAGCGCGCGTTTCATATGTTCGTGCATAGTGATGGTGTTGTTTAAGATGGTATAGACTTCTACATCATTGTCATGGTAATGTCTGAGCATTTCTTCAATGTCCGCATTCATTCTGGCGGCTTCTCTGCTATAGTTGTCTACGTTTTCGCGCACTATGGCGAGCGTCTGCTCAAGGTGGGCTTCCTCGTCGGGGCGGGAGGTGGCTTTTAAATTGTCTTTTGGAGAAGAGGTATTGCTCATTGTTTATCGCTCCTTTCGGGTATGAGGTATTTGAATTGCTCTTATTTTTAACACATTTATAATTTTAATGGAAAAAATAAAAAAATAGTAGACTTTTATTTTTAGATGTGCTAAACTACATAATGAAGTGTGGGTAAAAAGCGTTGGCGAGATGTCAGCGCTTTTTTGGGTTATGATATAAGATTTAGGCTGTTTAAAAAGAATGACAGGATAAAATAATGACATCTAGGAGAGACAAAATGAAAAATAAAAATATATTAACAACTGCAATGATAACTCTTACATTTCTGGCTGGCTGCGGAAATACGGACGACAGAAGGGTAGAATTTCCGGAAGTTGAAATCATCACCGATGAACAGGTAAGCGGCGGACAGTCAGATAATAAACTATCTGGCGTAGAGCAATCGGGAGAAGGACAGCAGAATGGACAGACGTCGGAAATACAGCCATCAGGGTTATCACAGGATAATACTGTGGGAACTGAATTCAGCTTCGCGGATTTGTCTGACAGAACCTTTAATTTCAGCAGCGGTGCGGGTGGATGGTTTACAGAACTTCATATTAACGGCGACGGGAGCTTTAAAGGATTCTTCGTGGACGACGATATGGGGGACATAGGAGAAGCTTATCCAAACGGTAGTGAGTATAATAGTGAATTTTCAGGCGTATTCGGCAGCTTGGAGAAAGTGGATGAGTACACTTATAAAATGAATATGGTTTCTATTGAATATGCGAAGGAACCGGGAGAAGAAGAAATCATTGACGGGATGCGCCATATCTATTCGATAGCACACGGCTTGAATGGCGGTGAGGAATTTTATATATTCCTTCCGGGGATAAAATCGGCTGACCTGCCGGAATCATACAGGGGATGGATACATTATTTAGGAGATAACGCGGCGACTGAACTTCCGTATTATGGACTTTATAATATAACTACGGGAGATGGTTTCACCAGTTATGTGTATGAGGAGAAAAGTCTTGCCGAAGAAATCGCGATGGAGATTTCCTTTGCGGAAGAGCGCAGTACGGAATTAGAGGCAAAGCTGCAGGAGGACATTACACAGCTTGATATGAATGAGACCGGTAAGGAGCTGTTTAAGACATGGGATGATACCTTAAACATTGTGTGGAAGTTGTTGGAGGCAGAGCTTGATGATACATCGATGGAAGCTTTGAGGGCAGAGGAAAGAGAGTGGATAGCTTTCAAGGATGAACAGGTGCAAACCGCCGGGCAGGGATGTGAAGGTGGAAGTATGCAGGAATTGATAGAACTCATGAGAGCGGCTGAACTGACAAAGGACAGAGTGTATGAGCTGGCGGAATATGCTAAATAGAAGTGTCTCCAATTGGAGACACTTCTGCATTACGGGTCAATATATTTACCTTCTACATAAAATACACCATCTGTCAAAGGTTTGTCGGAATCTGGCTTCTTCAATGTCCCACGGCGAATAAGTTCGTCTGTTACATGTCCGATAATCTGAAACAGATATCCTGAAACCCATTGATTAATTTGACTGTCAAGACGGGCAGGAACGAATTTCACAAAGCTTTTTCGGACAGTAATGATCCATTCTGCAATCAAATCATCAAGGCGTTCATCGTTGATATCAAACAGAGATGTGAATTCTTTAAACTGTTTCTCGGCAAAACATGCAAAATTCAATTTATAAATATCATCCGATTTTAAAATGAGATTATTCTGAATGAGATACGCCGCATCTTCATCGGATAACAGGTTTCTTTTTACAATACCATAGTTACTGTTTTGAGGGATGCCATTTGCCCACAACCAGCGTGTTCCTCTGTTATGATAAATAGAATTATCATAATACTTGGAAATCCAGTAGTAATAGATATGTGACAATATCTCATTCCTGCTCCCGCTGTCATCTCC
>CAMWWS010000133.1 GCA_947178085.1 uncultured Lachnospiraceae bacterium
GTATAATATACTCCCTTATAATCCTTTTTCCTGATAAAGCTGCAAATAAGTGCTTTTCTTCTTTTTCGCAATTCTTTGTTTATTTTACTTAATGTTGTTTCCATTGTGTGATGATATTTATAAAATTCAGGCACTTTTATCTTTTCGATTGTCATAATGCCATATTTTGTCATAAGCAGTGAAAATATGCTTTGATCATGTCTGTTCTCTACAAAGCCTTCATAATTTTCCTTTCCACATGTATTCGGCGCATCTGAAATGATCCGCGCATCCCGAGAATATTTTAACCATTCCTCAACGATCATCTCAAGCTTTTTTGTTTTTTTTGCGACAAAAAAACCACTCATACACTGGTATTGGTTCCAGTATTTTTCAGAATCACAGTTCATATAAACAAAAACATCTCTTTTTGTCCAATACTTTTCCAAACATCTATACTTCCTGCTAACGATCATTTCTATGTGGTTGTTTTCCATATAGTTTATAATTTCTCGTGCACTTCTTTTATAATAAAACCCCGCAGCATCCATATATATCAGATAGTCTCCATACGCTATACTTTTTACGGCTTTATCTACAAAATAGGACTTCCACAAATAATACCCTTTTCGCCTTCCCTGTCCAGATTCCAGCAACGCTTGATTCTTTTCCCTAAATTCTTCGTCTATATCTTTGTCTATATTATAACAGATAACTCTGTCAACCTTTCCTTTATTTTTGGCTGTTTCAAGCTGAAAAATTGCTGAAGGTATATAATCTTTTGTTGCCATCGTCATTGCATATATCATTATCTTCTCCCATTCTTGAATCCAAATCTCGTTTTTATGATGCAATAAAAATACCACTTTAAATAACTTGGCATCCATCTCCACATATGAAAATTTGACTCACCATCTTCTCGATCAAACCACTCTGATGGCACCTCTGTTATTTTATACCCATTAATATATGCCTTTACAGCGATCTCCAAGCCAATCTCAAAACCTCCTGTACTTTCTATGTTAGTATTATCTAACAGTTTTTTGCTATACATCTTAAAACTGTTTGTCACATCATGCGTTGGAATTGCTGTCAAAAAATATAATGACAAACCGGCTGTGCGGGAAAACAAACTCTTTAAAAAAGGTCCTCCGTTCTGCTTTCCCCCCTTCATATATCGTGAACCGCAAACCAAGTCATAACCTGCATCTATTTTTTCAACCATTTCGTCAACTACATTAAGGCGGTCGCTGCAATCCGCCATCATTACAAGAACCTTATCATATTCGGCAGTATAAAATCCTTTTTTTATTGCATTTAAAACGCCTTTTCCAATGTCGTTTTTCACTTTTCTTACAGGGAAATTATATTTATCTTTTATTTTATCCACTACCGGAATGGTATTGTCTTCATCAAAATCGTATATGATAGAAATACGTTTATCAGATTTTATTGACGCCTGTATTTCATCAAATAATTTTCCTATATTCGCTGCCTCATTAAAAACCGGAACTATTATCTCTAGCATTTACTATCCTTTCCTTGTTTCCAAACATACTTGTATTATCCGCCAAAATTGCAAATCTTTTCATTTCTATATATTCCCTAAGTCTATCTGATTCGTCACCCATGGAATTACAATATCAAGCGTCTCACTAAGACTTGTGTCTGCCGTAAAGCCAAGAAGCTCCTTGGCTTTTGACACATCAGGAACTCTTTTCTGAACATCATATTCAAAAGCCGGATCACTCACAAACGAAATCGGCACGTCACCATTAATCTTCTGCCATATAAGTTCCGAAAGCTCTTTTACTGTTGTGGATACAGGCGTTGAAAGATTAAAATCCTCATTTACTGCTTTATCTGATTCTACACACAGCCTTATTCCTCTCGCAAGATCTGCACCATACGTATAATGGCGAATTTGATCACCACTTCCCAGAATATGAAGAGGATTCTGACCTTTATAAACCTTATGGATCAAATCAGGCACTACGTGACTCATTGCGAGCTTGATATTTCCTGACATAATCTCTCTTTCATTTTTAGCTCGCATTTCCCCTGTACCTACACAATTAAAGGGACGAATGATCGTATATGGCAGCTTATACTGCTCCCATGCGCCTTTTGCAAAATACTCACATGCAAGTTTCTGAAAACCGTAGGTAGAAAGTGGCGGCGGGCTTGTCAGTTCATATCCCTCCTTGCTCGGATACTCATGACAGCTCTCAAATACCATAGAAGAAGAAAGTACATTGATTTTCTCCAAATGTTTATTTTGATGTGCCCATATAGCAGCATCAAATGTAGATGCGATAATCCTCTCATTTTCTGCTAACAGATCATATGCATATGTGTGAAAATAAGTGATGCCACCAATCATAGCAGCTATTGCAATAATCTGGTCGCAATCAGCTGCAAGCTCCTTCATCAGAGCTACATCCTTGGCATCTCCTTCTACAAATGTATAATTAGGATTTTTGTCATAACTTTTCTCAATTTTTCCATACTTACTGTAATTATCAATTCCTACAACCTGATGACCATTTTTTATCAGTTCCTCCACTAAATATCCCGCTACAAACCCCGCAGAACCTGTCACTAAAATCTTCATACTTTAAACTCCTTTTCTTTTTATTTTTCAGTATCTTTAGCTACACATCATATTCCCTAATGTTCTTATGTCAATATCATCACAATAATACAATTCTGTACATACATTCCACGAATCCAGTATTTTAAAACCATTCTTATTATGAAATGCCTGATGATCTACCAATGTACTATACTTACTATGATTATTAAGTACCAGAAGTGCCGATGCTCCAATACATGAATCATACAGATCAGTAAATACTTCTCCCAAATCCAGCGCCACCATATCTTCACGCAATGCTACAAAATCATGCAGGTGAAGCTTGTATCCCTTTGCAGCAAGTTTCTTTGCTATATATACAGAGCTAGATCCCCTCAAATCGCTTGTTTCAGGCCGCCCTTTGAAGGCCATTCCGCTTAGCGCCAGGGTGATCTCCCCGGATTTTGGATCTCCAATATGTTCTTCAACCCATTTCACCACAATATCTTCTAATGATTCATTAAATTTACGTGCAGCAAGTATAAAATTTTTGCTATCACATTCTGGCATATTATTAATTAAAATATAGGCATCTTTCTCAAGGCATGGTCCGGCAACAAACCCCGGAAGTGCAATATTACTTCTCGCATATCCCTCATTCGCATGTTTTATGGCTTTGATACCATCAACATTAAAATTCTGTGCTGCCATGCAAAATACATTACCGATTGAAAACGACATATCTCTATATGTGTTGCAGTACAATTTTATAAGCTCCGCTTCCTCTAAACTATCAGCCTTTATCACATACGGCGTAATATGCCGAAACAGCTTTTGCGCAATTTCTAACGATTTGCTGTTATTTCCACTAATGATTTGTGGTAAATGCGTAAGTTCATGTACTGCAACACCCTCTAAAGTTCTTTCCGGACACATTCCGGCAAGTACTTCATCCTGCGATCTTCCGCAAAGTTCTGCCAAAAACGGAATAACAACTTCTCTTGTCGTTCCAACCGAAACGGTACTACGCAGAACGATAAGCTGCGAGCCATCATATATCCCTTTTATCGAACCACTCAGTGCAGACTTAATATATTCAAAATTGGGCGTTTTCTCACCATCTTTAAGCGGAGTGCCAACCGTTATAACAAAGGCATCAAATACGATCTCCTTTGGAAACTGCTCTACAACATGAAAGGTTTTATTATTATGCCTCCGTATCAGGTTATCTAATCCTGGCTCATAAAAGTGCGCACGGTTTTGCTTTAAACAGTCCTTAATATGCTGATTGACTTCAACCCCATATACATTTAAATTACTATCAGCTGCTGCCATAGCAAGCGTAAGTCCCACATAACCAAGCCCTATAATACCAACATTCATCATAATTTACCTGCTCTTTCTTAGATTTTCTGTATATGTTATCTTATATAATCCACTACTCTATAGATCAGATCGTTAAATATAGCGGTTATTTTTTCCAAGGATGATAAATATACCAACATTATCATACATAAAAACTGATTATTATTGACAAAAACCGTTAAGTTTTCAAAAGTCTTTTTCATTCCCACTTCACCCTTATACAGCAGATATGCTATCTGGAAAAACAAAATCCCTATAAGAGCGCCTGTCCACCTTCCCCAATCACACATAAGTACATATAACGGTAGAAAAGACACATTTGTCAAAAGCACCCAAAACTGTGGATCTTTTGTTAACTTTGTCTCACTATTTTTCAAGCAGTTCCTCCAAATACCCGCAATCAATATGATCATTGGAAGAGACATTATGAATGCCACAAATAATTTAGGACATACATCATAGTGTTCCAAGAGATACTGTTGGCTATATTCAAAGTTTCCTCCCAAACCAGCATAATATTCAACGCGAACAGCATTATAATCCAGCACCATATCCGTGCGCGCTGAAATATTGGCAAATGCCTCATCACATGTCGAATAGCGCAGTCCCGAATACAACTGAAGATAAAAGAACAATGCAAGTCCTACAATCGTACAGCCACCAGTCAGAACCGCTTTGCGCATATCAAATGCTTTAACAAGGTCATATATAACCAATGTCATTAAAATAGGACAATAGAAAAATAATGATCCTTGATGTATCAATAAGGTCAAACATAATGTGATCGTTACCACCGCATATCTTATATAGCTGTTTTTTATTTTTTCAAACAAAACAACGCATATTAAGCATAAAATAAGCGAATATCCTTCCAGCCTACCAGCGTTTTTGTACCATAAATATACAATACTCCCGGGACAGGCAAGGTAAAATGCAGTATAATAAAGGACACTTTTTTGACTTTCTGATTTTCGAATAAACTTTCCAAACAATACCGCGATCAGAAAACAAAGTATTACATAGCTTGAAAACACAAAATAATATACAAATTCTGCTGTTACATAATTGGGACAAAAAAGATTCACCAACGAACCAACCAGCAGCCTTGATCCGACTCCATCTTTATAATTTAACACATACCAAGCGGTTACCCAAGTAGAAACTTCCGGAGAAATAAATATTATTAACTGAACGAAAAGAACTCCAAAAATAATAAGCTCATATTTTACTTTTTCAAAATCGATACCTGATATCAATCTGACAAAATAGTTTATGATAATACCTATAAGAAACGTCAAAGCTATGATTAAAAGCGCTTTTATAAACATTTCACATAACAGATATTGCTTTTTGGTATCAGAATACAAGGTAATATCATGACGAACTTCTTCACCTTCATCCGCAAGCAGATACGAATTATCACCTCCGGACGATTTTATGATGATATTGCATTCTCCCAAAGAAATTAGCTTTATACACCTGTTCATTCCAATCGGAATATCAATGGAATTGATTCCCTGTTGCAGCTTTAAATTATAGTTTGGTTTAAATACTCCATAGGATAGTCCATTAAAAGTACATTCAGCCCCATCCTTATAATCAACATCAATTTCAATCGTTTCCTTTAAAAATATTTTTTCTTTTACGATGCTTGCCGCTCCAAATGCCAAAACAAATACGGTGCAGTATACAATTGTCTGCCACATTACTGACTTTATTCTGCTTTTTTTCCACATCAGCATAATAGCTACAACAATTACCAGAACATAATAATACATTTGATACAAATTAAAAGAAAACTCTAAAAACTTGCTTATCATTTAACCACTTCCTCTTTTATCCGCTCAGTGATCAAGCAATTGCCAACTTCATAAATATTATCACACTTCTTGATAGTACTCAACCTGTGCGCAATCACGATCATCGTTCTTGTACCATGAAGCCCATCGATTGCCTGCATGACCGCTTTCTCCGTCTCGTTGTCAAGCGCAGACGTCGCCTCGTCCAATATCAACACGCTTGGATTTCTGTAAAGTGCCCGAGCGATTCCGATACGCTGCCGCTGTCCCCCCGAAAGTTTCACTCCCCTATCTCCGACCACTGTATCGGTTCCTTTCTTTAATGAGTGCACGAATTCGTCAAGCTGCGCTTCCTTCATTGCCTTTTCTATCGCTGCATCATCAACTTCATTTTCAGGCACGCCAAACGCAATATTCGCGCGTATCGTATCATCCATAAGATAAATAGCCTGTGGTATATATCCGATGTTCTCATGCCATGAAGACATACACTCTTTGATGTCCATGCCATCTATTGTTATATTTCCCTGTTGTGGTTCCAGAAGCCCAAGGATAAGATCCGCCGCCGTTGTCTTTCCGGCACCCGTCGCACCGATTAATGCGACAGATGTATTTTTCTTTATCTCTAAATTTGCATTATTCAGTACCCATTTATCATTTTCAGGATACTGAAATGACACATTGTTAAGTCTTATACACTCCTTAAAGGTAACCTCTTTTGTATCCTGTCTGTCCATTGTCTTTTTATCAAGCAGTTCTTCTATCTCTTTCAAATCACTGTATACTGCATCAATTGACGGCTTATTAAACATCATTCCACTTAAATAACCGGTAATTTTATTAAAAGATGGCAGCATACGAAACGCCGCCACAGCAAAGACAGAAAGCGTAGTGACAAATGAGGTGATATCACTTTTTACCACTGTTATTTTTATAATCATAGCCAAAAGAAGACTACAGATGCATACTGTTTCCATAACAGGTTTGGGCAAATATGTCAAAATAGACTGTTGGCGCTGCACAGTGGCGCACTTCTTATAATGCTTGTCATAATTTGATATAAAAAAGCCTTCTCTGTTTGTTACCTTGATCTCCTTAATACCGGAAAAGGACTGTATCAGCCATTTTGTAACCTGCAGATTAACCTGTCTGCTTTCCTCCCCTTTCTTTACAAGCACTTTTTTAAAGATCCCCGCAAAGAAAAGAAGAAAAAGAACCAGCAGCGACGCGACTGCCACGGTAGAAACCCAATCCTGTACAAACAAGAAAACTACCAGCACAGCGCTCACACTAAACTCTGCCAAAAACTGCAGTACATTCAACACAACCGTAAAAAATCCATTGACATCATTTGTAATATTTCTCTGAAACTCTGCCACATTTTTTGATACATGAAACAGATAATCCTGCCTCATGTAACTTTTCATCATTTTGACTGAAAGCTTCTGCTGATTGTTAAAAATAAACTTGTACTGCATATTATACATC
>CAMWWS010000134.1 GCA_947178085.1 uncultured Lachnospiraceae bacterium
ATCTGATATATAACACATAATCCATAATTTGGTCAAGATAAGTCCTGTACAAAATGCAATAATTTTCCTATTAAAAGAGGTCATAGCCGAAACCATGACCTCTGAATCTTTAGTATTCTTATTATGATATTCTATGAACCACATATGTTCGGACAGACATAATTGAAAAAACGACCATTTCCACCGCCGCAAATCCTACCATAGCGTAAGGCGTCCAGACCGCCAGATTTCCAAGCGTCAGAAACTCATAATCAATTACGGAATATAAAAAACTGCTCATCATGCCCAGTCCGCCCGACGGAAGCACGCATCTTAACCATAATCCCGGCTTAAAGGAATCCGGAATCGACATATAAATAAAAATCGGTGCAAAGCACATAACCAGCCCTATTGACAGGGATGTAATCACATTCCTGCATCTGGAAGAAAGGAAAGCGGTAAAACATACCGTAGCAATTACCGTCAGTAACCCTGCAAGCATAACTGCCAGCTGTAATTCTCCCATATTCCAATTTGCCAGACTTGTAACCGAGTACTCTACCTGTATAGAGGTTTTGGTACACTCCCATCCGAATAAACTGTTGGAAAGTAAAAGATAAATCGTCATGCAGACGGTAAACAAAATACCTGAAATGCCTGCTGCCGTAACAGTTTTGGATATACCCAGACGCATGCGTCCATGTCTGGTACAGCGCAGAATATCATCAGCTCCCGTTTGATAATCTGATGAAAAAGCCGGCGCCGCAATCACGGTACAGAACAGAAGTAACAGCATTGCCAGAAGCAGCTCATAGTCCATTGCGTCTTTATTATATCCCGGATAATATAAATAAGGCTTTTCCACATTTTGGTAACTATCATGCATAAACTGTCTGGCTGCCTGACTGTTTTTTTGTTCAATTTCTCCCAGTGCAATAATCCGTTCATTGCAGGCCTCGTAGAAATTATCAACCTGCTCCGGTAAAATATCCGTAACCGCCGGCGCCATACCTGTTTTACGGTCGGATAAAGCTTCCCGTATTCTTGGTATCAACGGGTAAATCGGTAAAATCCGCTTTTCATAAACATCTCCTGTAAGTTCCCATATTCCCTCTGCATTATATTCCCGCAGGCACGCCTGACATTCTTCCAATGCATGCCGCATAATTTCCGGCGTCAATTCCCCTTTTATGTCTTCCTGCAATATTTTTGTATACCGGATCGCGTCCAAACCTTTCAGAGACGCTACTTTATTTCCTGCTTCATCATACTGACTTACAGATACGAAAGTTACCGGAAGATAAGCCATAAGTACGCTCATAAAAAGCGATATCGCAATCAGAATTATTGTCCTGCGCGACTTTAAAATCTTTTTTAATTCTAAACTAAATACTCTCATTTTCTTTTTATACTCCTTTCAGTGCCTCAGGAAACATCCACAGATACATATCCTCCAACCGCGCTTTTTCCTGTGTGGAATGTATCAGGCCGTCTGCAATCGGTTCCTCTGCCAGATACCGAATAGATGCATAATCTGCATTTTCATTCTTTAAGTTGACTATTTTCAGGATTCTCTCATATTTCGGCAGTTCGGAAACCGGAATCATACAGCTCCATACTTTACCTTCCACCAGCCTGACTAATTCCTCTGTCGTTCCTGTTGCGACAAATTTACCGTTTTTCATTACAGCATTGCGCGTTGCTATATATTCTACGTCCGGTACAATATGTGTGGAAATAAGTACGATGCGCTCCTTGGCAAACTCTGAGAGCAGATTTCGAAAACGTACACGCTCGCCGGGGTCCAGTCCGCTTGTAGGCTCATCCAAAAGCAAAACCTCCGGCTCGTTCAACAATGCCTGTGCAATACCGACGCGGCGTTTCATACCGCCGGACAGTTTCACTATCTTTTTATTTCTCACATCATATAAGGTCAGTTTTTCCAGCAGTTCTTCAAGTTTTCGCTTTGTATCTTTTACACTCAGGCCTTTTAGCGCAGCGACATATTCCAAATAGTCCACTACCGTAAATTCAGGATAAAAACCAAATTCCTGCGGCAGGTAGCCGAAAATATCCCGGTATGCTTCTTTCAATACATCTATTGGCACGCCGTTGTATAAAATTCTGCCGGAATCAGGTTTCATAATTCCTGCCACTATACGCATCAGGGTTGTTTTTCCTGCTCCGTTAGCGCCGAGCAGGCCCCAGACGCCCGGTGTGATGCATAGGGAGACGTCGTCTACGGCTTTTTTGTCTTTATAATATTTTGCGATGTTTTCTATTACTAGTTCCATGAGTTTCATCCTTTCTTAAGCTAAATATATAGGTTTTTGTGAAACTAACTTTTTCAAATAGTCCGTTGCACAATATATACAAATCAACGCAGGCACGCTTGCGCTGCATTGCCGCCAGTAGCGGTACATAAGGTGCCAAAATACGGCACCTAAGTACCGACGGCGGCAGAGCACCTGCTTATGTTTTGTATATATTGCGCAACTACATTTTGGAAATAGGGAGGTTCGCAATTACCTAACTAACATAGAGTGCTGAAATCGTCCATGCAGGAGGGGTCATGCGATTTGGGCATATGCTGAACGATACATTATATAGCGGAGCTGTTTGATGCTAAAAAGCACTAACAGGAAACACACGAGCAGCCAGCCGGCTGAAAATGTCTGTCGGAAAAAATTTGAATGAAATCGGCTGAGTATTGTAAATGCTGTAAGCATCAGACAGCACAGTCCTACGCTGTATACTTCGAACTTATCCGCCGGAATATGTCCTAACAGGTACAGGAAGCCGCAGCATGCCGATAAATACGGCAGCAACAGATAAAGCAGAACACTTTCCGATTTCAAAGAAGTATTCGCTATCGTAAGCAGGAAAATTGTACTCAGCATAACAAGGTTTCCTATGCCGATAAGAAGCAGTTTGGCAAGCAGTAATTTTACAGAGCTGAAACGGGTTGACAGTTCAATCTCATGCATTTTGTATCGGATAGAACGATGAATCATCGGCACGGAGGAAAGTAAAACGAGCACCGACAGGCAGCACAGCAGGAATGCTATTCCTTTCACACTATCTACTAAATAAAAATTCAACGGTCCGTTAAATGCCATACACAACATAATAAGCGCAGTACCCTGCATAAGCCAGATCGGCCAGCCGATAAAACGCAGCTGTCGCTTTAAAAATTCAGGATAGTTTATCCGTCTGCGTTTACGTTTCTCTTCTAACAGCGGTTCCACGTTCCTACTAATCTGATTTATCTGCTCCCGATTTACCGGTTCTATCTGCATGGGCAGCATCTCTTTTAGCTGTTTGTTTATTGATGAATTACTCTGTTTTTTATTCATGATTTCAAATGTGCCTCCTTTCAATTTTTTCTCCACTCAATTTTTTCTTTAATTTTTTCAGAGCAGACCGCAGTCTGGACTGCACAGTCCGCATGGGAAGATTGACGATTTGCGCAATCTCTCTCATAGACAATTCCTGCACATACCGCAAAATAACAATTTCATGTAATTCCTCCGGCAGGCTGTCCGTCATCTGTCGAAATTGTAAATTTTCGTCAACTTCGTCGAATCCGTTCTCGCGGTATGCGGTCTCTTCCGGTAATTGTTCCAGCGAAACGTCTGTCGTCCATTTCCTGCGTTTCATATCAACACAGGTATTTAATGCAATCTGATAAAGAAAAGCTTTAAACTTTCCCTTATGGACATAGTGGTCAAAATAACGTATCGCCTTCAGGAATGTTTCCTGCGCCGCATCTTCCGCCAAATGTCTATTCGGGGCATTCCAGATACAGTAACGTAATATCTCAGGATAATACATTTCTATCAGTTCGTCTGCAGCTCCGGTATCGCCCTGCTCCATTCTTTTGATTAGTTCATCTTCACGCGTCAAGATTATTTCCTCCTGGTATATATAACGGATGGGGATGAGGGGAATGATTTGATTTTTTAATTTTTTTGCTTTTTTAGCTTTTTTTGACCTTTTATTGATATATTATAAACGTAGTTGTAAAATAGTTGTTGTGAGATAATTATTTATTTTTTAGTATACAGGATGAAGACTATGAACACAATTTTACGCGATATATTCCGTGCTATTCATGAAGGAAAATGGATAAGCATTGAATATCATAACAAAGAAGAACAGAATACAAAATACTGGATAGGAATCCGTAATATAGACGTGCGCAACCGTACTCTTGCGGTAGAAGGTTTTCATCTGGGTTTATATACGGTAGAATCTTTTGACCGAATAAAGATTGATTCAATTCAGTCATCACGGATTATAGAAGGCTCTTTTTATCCTGTCAACGAATCTCTGGTTAATGATATTTATTTAAATCCTCATAAATATCTCACTATTTTTGACAATACGGCAAATTTAAAAATACTCGGGTATCTCGAGATGTGTAACCGCCTCGATTCAGTACCGTACAAGTCTGATTTCAATTTAGTCCGGTATTTGGACCACGACAATATTGCCGGTGAACTGTATCAGTTAAATCCGCAGCAGTTTCAGGAAATTGTTAAGAATTTTCAGTATCAGACAGAAAATAACGAACGTACAGACGGAAGTCTGCATATAAAGCAGCTTGCAATGAACGTCCTCAGCATCCATATGGCTAAAGCATTGTATGTACTGGCTTATCGTAAGCTGAATTTAGATGTGAAACAGCGCGCATTAAAACCGGATGATGAAATCACTATCTGCACGGAGTTCACCATAGACGGAACGAAACAAAGTATACGCAGATTTTTAGATGGGGATGAATATGAGCTCCTCTCTGATTTTGAAGCGAATCAGGAAAAAATCAAAGACTGTATTACAAGGCATATGCAGCGCGGCAACGGCAACGTTGACGATATGCCGTATATTATAGGCTTAGAGACAGATATCGCATTAGATTTACACAAAGAATATCAGTCTATTATAAAAATATATAAAGAAGAAAAAGTTCCGGTACCGCTTAAAGCTTTTTTCGGGGATTTACTTGAACATCCAAGAAATAACCACTCTCGTCCGATTATATTAATCAATCAAAAAATTAATATGGATCAATTACTCGCTATCCATAACGCCATGAAATATCCTGTGGCATATATTCAGGGACCTCCCGGAACCGGAAAAACAAATACAATCATCAATACGATCGTAACGGCTTTTTTTAATGAACGTACAGTATTGTTTACATCTTACAACAATCATCCGATTAACAATGTATATGAGAAATTGTCTTCTTTGAAATATAAAGAAAAGACTATTCCGTTTCCGATACTTCGTCTGGGAAATAATGAAAAAGTCAAAGAAGCATTAGATACAATAAAAAAACTCTATGAGAGCGTACAGAGTGTGCAGGTATTTGAACGTACTTTAGACCGTAACAAAGATGACAGGAAGAAACGGGCAAAACGATTATCCGAAATGTTAAGAAGATATGAGGACCTTTTAGATTTAAGGGAACGTGAAGAAACTATTAATCGAATGCTTGATTTTGAGAAGTAAAAGGGCGCGTCTGTTGAGATGATGTCTTTTGAGGAAGATCTGGCAACAAGACAACGCAGTCAAATCAGCAAAAAGATAAACGAAACAGGTACAGTTTCCGAAAAAGATGCTATATCACTTCTGGATGATGATATAGAAGAATTGAAGAAATATCTATATTTTACTTCTGCCGGTTATATTAAAAAAATCGGTATGCCGAGATATTCAGACTTAAGAGACATTTTAGAAATTGAAGACAGTAAAAAGCAGGTAGAAGCTTTCTCAAAATATTTAGGCGAGAAAGATAATATTTTAAAACTGCAGAAAATTTTCCCTATAATAGTCACGACATGTATTTCAGCGCATCGTCTGGGAGAGCCTGTACCGATGTTTGATATGGTCATAATGGATGAAGCAAGTCAATGTAATGTTGCTATGTCTTTAGTACCGATTGTGAGGGGCGATAATCTTATGCTTGTCGGAGACCCTCAACAACTCAATCCGGTCATCCTGCTGGACGAATTGACTAACGTAAAACTGAAGAAACGCTATATGATTTCTGATGAATATGATTATCGTAAGAATTCCATTTCTAAGACTTATCTTTCAAGCGACGCTGTCAGTGATGAAACTTTACTTCATAATCACTACCGCTGCCACAAGCGCATTATAGAATTTAATAATCGGAAATATTATAATTCGCGTCTCAACATTGTATCAGAGAGCAAAGAAGAACAGCCTCTTGTATATATGGATATGGGCGAAGCCATTACAGATTATAAGAATACCGCTCCGTCAGAAGCCCGTGAGATAGCAAAGTACGCCGCACTGAACAGGGATAAAAATATCGGAGTCATTACCCCTTTTGTAAACCAGAAGAAGCTGATTGAGGAAGAACTGCAACGCGCTAAGGTATCAAACGTTACCTGCGGAACCGTACATGCTTTTCAAGGTGACGAGAAAGATATAATTTTGTTTTCTACGGCTATTACTAATCAAACGCAGGCAGGCACCTATGAATGGCTGAAGAATAACAAGGAATTGATTAACGTAGCGACTTCAAGGGCTAAGGACAAGCTTATCATATTGTCCAGCAGTAAGAATTTAGAACGTCTGCACCAAAAAGACGGCGAAGATGATTTATATGAGCTTGCGCAGTATGTACGCTCTAACGGAACGTCTGTGGTAACGCCAAAACAGGCAGCATCCAGAGCTTTGGGCGTAAAACCATTCAGCAGTGTTACGGAGGAGGCTTTTTTAGAGAATCTCAACCATGCGCTGGAAAATATATGGCTTACACAGAGCCGTTATGTTGTACATAAAGAAGTCGCCATATCTCATGTATTTGACGGAAATGAAAGTTACAACGACTTATTTTATAACGGCAGATTTGACTTCGTGGTATATGAAAAAATCGGAAAGCAGGAAAATGCCATTTTGGCAATAGAGCTTGACGGCAAAGAACATTATGACAATGAAGTGGTGATTAACAGGGATAAGAAGAAAAATGCTATTTGCAGTGAGCATAATCTGCAATTAATCAGGGTGGAGAATTCGTATGCCAGAAGGTATAATCATATAAAGGAGATTTTGATTAATTATTTCTCGGTTGGGCATTGAAAAATCGCCTCGTATTAATAAGAATGATTAATGCGAGGCAACGTATGGGACTATCCTAAAGTTTGTGTAAACCTTCAAACTGATGTAAGATAAAATTACT
>CAMWWS010000135.1 GCA_947178085.1 uncultured Lachnospiraceae bacterium
TTTCAGAGCATTGACTTTCTTAGTCATTAGCTGTCCCTGCGCTTTGGTTATTTCAATACCACTCAGCTTTTTCGGCGGAATAGGTGCTGCTTCTAAGTGTGGTATTCTGGTAAAAGGCTCAAACTATCTGGAAGCATTGTCTGAAGCCGGTTATATTGTATTCGATAAGACCGGAACTTTGACGGAAGGCGTTTTTCGTGTTCAAAAGGTGTATGTGCGTCAGGAAAACGCAGATGGGTTAGAATTTTTTGAGAATGGTAAGTCAGCAGAGGAAAGTCTGTTGGAAATAGCAGCATTGGCAGAAAGCTATTCTTCCCATCCTATAAGCATAAGCCTGAGGGAAGCTTGTACGGAAGATTTAAATAAGGACAGGGTTACTGATATCGAGGAAACAGGAGGCCACGGAGTTACCGCATCAATAGATGGTAATGATGTAGCTGTTGGCAATGCCAAATTGATGAATAAGCTTAATATTGCCTATGAGGAATGCACTGATCCCGGAACGATTGTATATGTTGCCGTTAATCATCTATATATAGGCTGCATTCTGATATCAGATGTCATAAAAGAGAATTCCAAAGAGGCTATTAATGCATTAAAGGATTCGGGAATCAGAAAGGCTGTCATGCTTACGGGCGATAACAAAGCGGTAGCAGAGTCGGTTGGAAGGGAAATCAATATTGATGAAATACACAGTGAATTGCTGCCTGCTGATAAGGTGACTCAGGTAGAGGCGCTTCTTATTGAAAAAAGTGTAAAAGAAAAGCTGATTTTTGTTGGTGACGGAGTTAACGATGCACCTGTACTTACAAGAGCAGATATCGGAATAGCGATGGGGGCGTTAGGCTCTGATGCCGCAATAGAAGCTGCGGACGTAGTACTTATGGATGATGACCCGAAAAAGATTGCGCTTGCTATTAAGCTTTCAAGAAGATGTCTTGGAATAGTATATCAGAATATAGTTTTTGCTTTGCTTGTTAAAGCTTTGTGTCTCATTTTAGGTGCCGTTGGCATAGCTAATATGTGGATTGCTATTTTTGCCGATGTCGGCGTTATGGTTATTGCGGTATTAAATGCCACCCGTACGCTCAACACCAAAAAGCTCATGTAAAAATTTGATGAAAAAAACTTGATGCGCAGTTTATTTGACTTGATCTGTAGTTTATGGTACAGTTTTATATAAGTGTATTTAAGTCAAATGCTATCTTGCGTGGAGGAACTTTAGGTGAAAAAGCTGAAGGTATTATGTTTGGCATTACTGTGTGTTCTGCTGCTTGCAGGCTGCGGAAAAGAAAGTGACGAAGCATTGACCGAATATCAGGAAAATATGAACACTTTTTTTGAGCACATTGCTGAATATAATGATGAGATGAACAATATTGATGTTAGCGAGGAAGGATATGTGTCACGTTTACTTGAGCTTCTGGATGGACTGGACTCAGAGGTGGCGTGGATGTCAACGCTGGAAGTGCCGGAAGAGTTTGCTGCGGTGGACAGCTTAGCCGATGAAGCAAGTGAGAATATGACGCAGGCAGTTCTGTTATACCATATGGTATATGAGGATGAAGAATATAATGAAAATGTGGAGGAAGCAGCCAGAGAATATTATAGCAGAGCTAATATAAGGATAAAGTACATAGTTATGCTTTTACATGGAGAAATCCCTGAGGGCGAAGGAGTTATTTATACGGAAGAAAGTAAAATTTTCGGCGGAGGCTATATGAATAAGCCGGAGGAAGATGGGAGCGATAATACAATCGATGAATAGACAGGAATTCCATGAATTAATAAAGAATAATCCGATTTTCCTTGATGGCGCCACCGGTTCTAATCTTATAAAGAGGGGGATGCCTGTAGGAGTTTGCCCGGAAAAGTGGATATTGGAGCATAAAGATGTACTGATTGGGCTTCAGAGGGAATATATTGACGCCGGCTCTAAAATTATCTATGCGCCGACTTTTTCTGCAAACCGTATTAAATTGAAGGAATATGGACTTGATGGGCAGATTCGTGAAATAAACCATGAATTGGTGAAGATTTCCAAAGAAGCTGCAGGAGAGCATGCTTATGTGGCAGGTAATATTACCATGACAGGAGAGCAGCTTTCCCCCATAGGCAAAATGGATTTTGAAGAACTTATTGATATATATAAGGAACAGATTGGCTATTTGGCGGAAGCCGGAGCCGATCTGTTAGTCGTAGAGACTATGATGAGCCTTCAGGAAACTCGAGCGGCGCTTATTGCGGCGAAGGAAGTCTGCGAACTGCCGATTATGGCAACGATGACTTTTGAAGCTGATGGAAGAACACTTTATGGAACGGATGCAAGGACTGCGGCTGTTGTATTGGAGAGTCTTGGGGCTGCGGCTATCGGCGCCAACTGCTCTACGGGACCTGATAAAATGGTTAAAGTCATTAAGGAAATGGCAGACGTGACGGGTATACCGATTATCGCTAAGCCCAATGCCGGACTGCCGGCTTTGGATAAGGACGGTAATACTGTTTATGATATGGGAGAAGAAGAATTTGCAGAAGGCATGAAAGCCATTATAGAAGCAGGTGCATCTATTATCGGCGGCTGTTGCGGTACTTCGCCTTCTTATATCAGGGCTGCAAAGGATGCCGTTGGAGGGCTGCGGATTCTTCATAGAAACCTAAGTGAAATCAGGTATCTTACAAGTGAGCGTAAGACTGTCGCTTTTGGGCTTAATGATAATTTTATGATTGTTGGTGAACGTATCAATCCTACAGGAAAGAAAAAGCTTCAGGCGCAGCTTAAAGAAGGCTCTTTGGAAATGGTATCTGAGTTTGCACAGGAACAGGAAGCCTGCGGAGCCGCCATTCTGGATGTAAATATGGGCATGAGCGGTATTGATGAAAAGGCAATGATGCTAAATGCCATAGAAACAATTGGCGGCGTTACGAATCTGCCGCTGTCTATTGATTCAAGTCATGTAGATGTGATAGAAGAGACTTTGCGGAGGTATCCGGGAAGGGCATTAATCAATTCCATATCTTTTGAGAAGGAAAAAGTAGAATCGCTTTTACCGATTGCAAAGAAATATGGAGCAATGTTTATACTCCTTCCGTTATCTGATGAAGGTCTTCCTAAGAATTTAGAAGAAAAAATTGATATTATAGAAAAGATTAAAGAGCGTGCCTTTAGTATCGGAATAAGAAAAGAGGATATTATAGTAGACGGTCTGGTTGCTACTGTTGGCGCGAATAAGGCGGCGGCGCTTGAAACACTTGATGTCATCCGTTATTGTAAATCAAACGGCTTGGCGACTATTTGCGGACTGTCCAATATCTCATTTGGGCTGCCGGAGAGGAGCTATGTTAATACGGCATTCCTTACCATGGCAATTCAGGCAGGGCTCACCATGGCTATTGCCAATCCTTCCCAGGAACTGCTTGTCAGTCTTGCTTTTGCTTCTGATTTGCTGCTAAACAAAGAAGGTTCGGACATACGTTATATTCAGATGATGGACGCGGTGAGGGAAAAAAGAGAAGCTCAGGGTGAGACTGTGGTTAATGCGGTATCTAAGGCTTCAGGTATCCATATAGCGGGTAAAGAGGCAAAAGAGCAGAATTTTGTTTCTATTCTTGATAAACTGCGCGCAGATGTCATTAAGGGCAATAAGAGCAGCATTGTTGCAGATACCATTAAGGCTGTTGAAGAGGGAAATGAACCTCAAAAGCTTCTGGATGAGGTATTGCTTCCGGGTATAAATGAAGTCGGTGAGCTTTTCGATAAAGGAAAATATTTTCTACCGCAGCTTATTGCCAGTGCTGAGGCTATGAAGGCTTCCATTGAGTATCTCGAACCGTTGCTTATGGAGAATAGTTCGGGAAAGGAAATGCCTACCGTAGTTATTGCCACAGTGCAAGGTGATATTCATGACATTGGCAAGAATCTGGTGACGTTGATGCTTAAAAACTATGGTTTTAATGTCATTGATCTGGGCAAAGACGTTTCCAAAGAAGAAATAATAGAGGCGGCAATAAAATATAACGCACAGGTTATCGCCCTGTCAGCGCTTATGACTACCACTATGCAGCAGATGAAATATGTCATTGATTATGCGAAGGAGAAACAGGTCAATGCCAAGATTATCGTCGGAGGAGCAGTAGTCACACAGGATTATGCTGATGAAATCGGAGCGGACGGATATTCAAAGGATGCCGCAGATGCCGTGAAGCTTACTAAGAGGATTTTAAATATAGACTAACAGGTTTATATAAGTTATGATGAGACATGTTGAAAAAGGGGAGGACATACAGGATATGATAGGTGCTGATGCTATAGTTAAATGTCTGGAAGAAGAAGGGGTAGAATATGTATTCGGATATCCGGGCGTTGCGATTTGTCCATTTTATAACAGTATATTAAGTTCCAATGTTAAGACGATTCTGGTGCGCACGGAACAAAATGCTGCGCATGCTGCGAGCGGGCTTGCAAGGGTGAGTGGTAAGGTCGGAGTCTGTGCGGTAACTTCGGGTCCCGGAGCTACCAATGTGCTGACAGGTATAGCGACTGCTTTTGCCGACAGCATACCTCTTATATGCATAACCGGACAGGTAAACAGTGAACTGCTTGGCTCGGATGTATTTCAGGAAGCAGATATTACGGGAGCGGCGGAATCTTTTGTGAAATACAGCTATCTGGTAAAAGATGCAAACGAAATACCTCGCATTATGAAGGAAGCCTTTTATATTGCCAATTCCGGCAGAAAAGGACCTGTCCTTATAGATGTACCGATTGATGTGCAGAATGCCGCAATCAAAAAATATGAATATCCTAAAGAAGTGAATCTTCGTACATATAAGCCTACAATTAAAGGACATGCCGTACAGATTAAGAAGGTGATCAACGAATTATCCAGGGCTAAGAGACCTATCATATGTGCCGGCGGCGGTGTGCTTTTGAGTGAAGCTGAAAAGGAATTGCGTGAGTTTGTGGAAAAACACAGTATTCCGGTCGTATCTACCATGATGGGTATCGGGGTCATGCCGACAAAGCACCCTATGTATTATGGTATGGTAGGCAATAACGGCAAACCCTATGCCAACAGAGCCATGAACGAATCAGACCTGCTTATTATGGTGGGCGCAAGAGTTGCGGACCGTGCGATAAGCCAGCCGGATTTGATTACGGAGAATAAGGTTTTAGTTCATATAGATGTAGACCCGGCGGAAATCGGCAAAAATGTCGGTGCGGAGATTCCTCTTGTAGGTGATGCAAAACATATTTTTGAAGATTTATCCAATGAAAGTTTTAACAGCGATTACAGGGCATGGATTGAGACTCTGAATCAGTACAGGGAAACAATGAATGTAAAGCGGAATCCCGCTTCAGAATATGTTGACCCGGCGGAGTTTATCCGCATGCTGTCGGAAAAGATGCAGGATGACGCCGTGTATGTAGCTGACGTAGGACAGAACCAGATTTGGTCCTGCGCATATCATATTGTAAAAAACGGACGTTTTCTGACGACAGGCGGAATGGGTACAATGGGATATTCAATTCCGGCAGCTATGGGTGCTAAGCTGGCGTGCAAGGACAGACAGGTTATTGCAGTCTGCGGTGACGGTTCTTTCCAGATGTCAATGATGGAGCTTGCTACCATGCGGCAGTTTAATGTCCCCGTAAAAATTGTTGTATTAAAGAACAATTATCTTGGCATGGTGAGACAATTCCAGCATTTTACCTATGAAGATAATTATTCCGTGGTGGATTTATCCGGCAGTCCTGATTTAGAGAAGCTGGCTATGGCATATGACATGAAATTTATGCGTCTTTTTACCATGGATAAGGCGGAAGAAACCATTCAGAAGTTTCTTGAGGCTGATGAATCAATGCTGCTTGAATGTGTGATAGACCCGATGGATTTAGTATAGTGCGGAATATGATAATAAAGTTGGTTTTATGACAGTTAATTTACAGTGACCAAATTGGTCAATAACGAAGGGAAAGATTATAAAAATGAAAAAGATATATTCGGTATTAGTAGAGAATAGATCCGGTGTATTATGTAAGGTTTCGGGGCTGTTTTCAAGAAGAAGTTATAATATTGATTCGCTTGCAGTCGGAGAGACAGACGACCCGACGGTTTCCTGCATGACGATCGTAAGCAGCGGCGATGAGAGAACTATAGAACAGATTGAGAAGCAGCTTAATAAGAAGTTGGACGTCATTAAGGTAAAAACTTTTGATGAGCCGGCCAGCATCAGCAGAGAACTTATGTTGATCAAGGTAAAGTATAACAGAAACAACAGACGCGATATCATGGAAACCTGTGAAATCATGAAGGCGGATATAGTGGATATGTCAAAGAATCAGATGATTATACAGATTTGCGACTTACCTGAGAGAATCAAACTATTAATAAATATGCTTCAGTCTGTCAGCGTTATAGAAGTGGCAAGGACAGGCACGCTTGCCTTGCCTAAATGTGTGGATACGGAATAGTGTGCATTTAACAGCCAATAAATATAGGCATAAATGGGAGTATTGACTTTTTATGTGGTAATTGCTACAATTATTCACGACAAATGAAATCTGACATAATTGTTTATTATTTTCAATTTAAATAATAAACTTTGTATTGGAAAGGCAGGATTATTATGCATAGAAAAGTATTTCAGCTTCTTGTAGATAATACATCAGGTGTGCTCAGCCGTATTTCGGGTTTGTTTTCAAGACGCGGCTACAATATTGAAAGCATTACAGCGGGTGTGACTGCAGACCCCAGGTATACGCGTATTACAATTGTTACATCCGGTGATGATGAGATTCTCGACCAGATTGAGAAGCAGGTAGCTAAGTTAGTAGATGTTCGTGATATCAAGGAATTGAAACCCGGCGAGAGTGTTTATCGTGAACTGACAATGATTAAAGTCAAGGCAACTGCGGAGCAGAGGCAGGGCGTTATAGCGATTGCAGATATTTTCCGCGCCAAAATAGTTGACGTATCCAAAGACAGTCTGATTATCGAACTGACAGGAAATCAGGAAAAGATAGACGCATTTATTAATCTGCTGGACGGATACGAGATTCTGGATCTTGCCAGAACCGGTATAGCAGGTTTAGGACTCGGTTCTTAAAACGTCACATACTTTTAATT
>CAMWWS010000136.1 GCA_947178085.1 uncultured Lachnospiraceae bacterium
GTCTTCCACTTAACATTACCTTCCTCAATTCCATCCAAAAGCGCCTCCATAGCGGCAGTGAAATTCACATCGACAATCGTGGGAAAAGCTTCTTTCATAATATTATTTACAATTTCCCCAAGCTCTGTCACATATAGATTCTTATTTTCTTTAACAATGTAGCGTCTGGCAAGTATCGTGGTAATCGTCGGAGCATAAGTACTCGGTCGTCCGATCCCGAGTTCTTCCAGAGCACGCACCAATGACGCCTCCGTATAGTGCGGCGCAGGCTGTGTAAAATGTTGTTTTTCCTCAAAAGATTCAAAATTAAGCTTCGTGTACCTGTTGATTCCTTTTGCTAATGTGTTGCTTTCTTCCTTGTCCTCTTCATCATGATAAACTTTGAGAAAACCATCAAACTTCAACTTAGATGCAGAAACCGTAAAACGCTGCCCTTCCGCGTCGATTTTTACCGAAGTCGTCTCATACTGCGCCGCTGCCATCCGGCTTGCTGTGAAACGCTTCCAGATAAGCTGATAAAGACGGAACTGGTCTCTAGTGAGCGAATCCTTCATTTCGGCAGGAGTTCTGCCTATATCTGTAGGACGGATAGCTTCATGCGCATCCTGAATTTTCTGTGTATTTTTCTTCTCTGTTACAGTGACTGTGGCATATTCCTCACCATAATTTTCCGTAATATACTCTTTCGCCATACTCTCCGCTTCATCCGAAACCCTGGTAGAATCCGTACGCAGATATGTGATTATACCGACTGTGCCATTTCCCTTGATATCTATTCCTTCATACAACTGCTGTGCCAGCCGCATCGTCTTCTGCGTAGAAAAATTCAGCAGCTTGCTCGCTTCCTGCTGTAGTGTTGATGTGGTAAACGGCAGCGGAGCCTTTTTTGTCCTATCGCTTTTCTTTACTTCCGTCACCTTGTAGTCGGCACGTCTTAACGTCTCTTTTATAGCTTTTAACTCTTTTTTGGATTTAATATCCTGCTTCTGAAAGGGAGTTCCGTAATATCTTGCTACCAGCGGCTTCTTTTCCCCCGGAATCGTAAATACTGCATCCAAAGTCCAGTATTCCTCCGGAATAAAAGCGTTGATCTCTTCTTCCCTGTCACAGATAATTCTGAGTGCAACAGACTGGACACGTCCTGCACTTAAACCTCTTTTAACCTTCGCCCACAACAGCGGTGAAATCTTATAGCCCACCATACGGTCAAGACAACGTCTCGCCTGCTGAGCGTTTACCAGGTCCATATCAATCTCTCTGGCATTTTTCAAAGATTCCTTAACTGCATTTTTAGTAATTTCGTTAAACGTGATACGATATACCTTCTTACCTTCCAGTTTAAGAGCCTCCATAAGATGCCATGAAATCGCTTCGCCTTCTCGGTCAGGGTCAGTTGCGAGATATATTTTATCTGCTTTTTTTACTTCTTTACGCAGTGAAGCCAGAAGTTCTCCTTTACCTCTTATGGTAATGTACTTCGGCTCAAAGTCATGCTCCACATCTATTCCAATCTGACTTTTGGGCAAATCACGAACATGTCCGTTACTTGCCGCCACTTCATAATTAGCTCCGAGAAATTTTTTGATTGTTTTCACCTTAGCCGGTGATTCCACGATTACCAGATACTTTGCCATACTGATTCCCCTGTTCATACATATATATATGCTGCTTACTTATATATTTATTAACGTGAATCACTATACACCAAAGTTAAGAAGGTTGCAAGAAGAAATTTTCTTTTATGATTACGCACTACGCCAGTCTTCTGTTATTTTTTTCTCGTCGTATTCCGGAGCGTATGCTGCGGCTTTTTCGCATAATGTATGTATTACAGCTTCCGGCTCTTCAAGCGATTTCGCTATCTGCACTTCTGTGTTTCCTTTGGCAAGTTTTTTACAGACTTGAATGAATAATTTCAATTCAAAACCAGCCTCCAGTCCATCATTCTTCCCTTTTCGATAGGCTGATTCCCTCTCCTGTTTCAAATGTTTCTCTTCATCATACTCAAATATACTCACTGCTATCGCCTCCGCTCGGTTCCAGACCCTCCTGCGTATCTGTTCAGGATAACGGAATCGCTTCCTATAGGGTTTCTTTCCTGACCTAATTTGACAAAGTGCGACTGCACGACGATATAAATATCTGCTTTTACACTATTGTCATCCGCCTTAAGCGATACAGCAGGCGTCCTAATCATATATTTTGATTTTTCTAGTCAGCCCTATATATTAAACAAAACGATATCATACGCAGTACTTCTGCACATACTTTCTTGCATTCTCTCCTGTTATCTCATATTTCTCTGTGCATTTTTGTATAATTATTTCATTAGACAGACCCAATTCATGACATGTCTGAATCAATATGCGTATACCTTCTTTTCTTTCTTCATTTCTTCCTTCCTGTCTCATATCTTCAAATGCCTTACACATATCATATTTCTCCTCTCCATCTTCAACAATCTTAAACTTTTCTGGTATCTCTACGTTTGCTACTATCTCCAGCATATCTTTCGTATCACTGTCTATTCTGCTGTATTCTTCTTGGTTTTCTTCTATAATCTCTTTAAGCTTTTCTTTATCCTTTGAATACCGGACAGTTTCAAATACCAGTTTAAGCCCGGTTCGATATTCATTAAAAGTATCATGTTCCTGACAGTCATACAGATTCAGTCTGTAGTTCGTCACATACTCTTTTAGTTCGTCATCGATATCCAGCAGGTCATGCAGGCATCTTGCTCCATCCCATGGGTGGTCGGTTCCGAAGAATACTACCAATGTTATTATTGGAGAAAACTTTTCTTCCTTATTAATTCCGGATAAGTATTCATCCCTATTTTTTAAATCTTTCGCATTTGTATGTATATGTTTTTTCAGTTTCCACTGCTTACGATATCCTATACTCTCGGAGAGCATATTTCTTAACACCATCTGATAATCCACATAGTTCTGATTCTCTACTACAAGAATATGCAGCTTCCTTCCCCTCCAGATGCGTGCTTTATCCACTACTGTCCGGATGCTTCTTTGTCTTTTCTTCCCGGTTTCATCCATACTCCCGATACTTACATTCTGCGAATCTTCCGGCTCCAATTCCTCCGGCTTTACTACTTGCTTACCATTAAACAATGCTCCATTTATCTGATCCGCAAACCTTACGTTGTCATCCAGATAATCAAACTGATAATCATCCTTTTTCCCCATCAGTCTTCCTCCCTTATTTTATGTTGTTTTCTTCATATAAGGGATTCAGATTCCATGATATGCTTAAAGATGTTCCAGAATTTCAGATTCCCAGATATGTTTCTTTAATAATATCACATAAAATATTGCTTTGTAAAGTGATAATTTCAATCTTTGCTAAAAAACCCCCGGCAGCCACGGCTGTCGGGGGTTTTTTGCTGTTATATGCAACAATTATTCAAGTAAGAAGAGCTGCGCCCTGTTCAGGGTAACGGAATCGCTTCCTATAGGGTGTCTGTCCTGGCCTAATTTTGTGAAGTGCGACTGCACGACAATATAAATATCTGCCTTTACACTATTGTCATCATTCTTAAGCGATACAACAGGAGCTTTTATCTTATATATTTTACCCGGTACAAAGTCTAGTCCAGAGCCCACATTAACCGGCACAAGCTGATTCTGGTCTACCGTCCATACCTCTGATGCGAACTGGGTAGCATTCACTATCCTGCCTCCGACATCTACCGGAACTCCGGCTATATTATCCTCATAATAGAAGGTAATCGTCACATCTTTCCTGAAAGCGAAGTTAGGCTCAGATATCTTAAAGTATACGTCTACCGTATCGTCTAAGACTCCCTTACTGTTTAAAGCACCTTCGGATTCTTCTATTTCCCTAATCTGCTCATCATAAGGGATGCATATGCTTTCAGCCTCCGCCGAATCGTCTGAAAGACCCGCTACAATCGTTGCCTTTGGATTCTTAATACCTACGGTGTAAGCTTCCATCAGTGCATTAATAAAGAGTCTGCAATCATCAGTTCCCGCTGTATCGTAGGGAGGTGCAGCGCCACCGGTACCATCATAAACATAAGGATATGTCCTAGCTCCTACATACACTACATTTCCTTTACTATAAATATAGTAATTATTCGCTGCGTCATTGACAGAAGCTCCATAGCTGGTCTTTGTATTCAAGAAAGCTACATTACCCAGAGTATACCATGCCGTTACATCCGCTGCCGTACCTGACTGGCCGTTATTCTCCAGATCCAGCACATAATCAGCAATTTTCAGATTACCGCCGCCAAGCTGCACGCCCATTCCTATATCATACGGATAATGGGAAATCGCACCATCATTTACTCTCGAAGCGGACAAGAAGCCCCATTCATCAAACATATTCGGTTCCAAATTACTGTATTTATATTTGAAATCTGAAGGTTTAGTTCTGCCGAGGCTGTTATAAGTCTTCGTATCTTTGAGTCCCAACGCGCCGGCATCAAGCTGCATCCTGCCTGAAGATGCCGATGATGCTGCGGAAGATACCAGTACTCCCCTGCCCTCTGATATGTATTTATTTACATACCAATCTACATTCAGACCGGTACCTTCAACCGGAACACTCATACTGTACTCATCCGGTCCGAATCCTAATACCAACACGTCAACGCCTGAGAGATATTCTTCGTTACTCTTAAGTTCAGCCGCCAGCTTTCCTACAGTTATAGTAGATATATCAAACTTCGTATTAGTCAATGCCTCCGCATCCTTAAGATAATATCCAATCAAAGCCTGATCCGGTATTATTTCATAAGCTGCCTGTAAATTATAGCTGGCATCCATATCTTCTGAACCTATCACCTGAACGATGCGTATAGGCAGCTGCGTAGAGTGATAGATGTTAAAATATCCTGTCAGGTCATCCCTGCGGTACCTGTTTCCGTCATCGGATACTTCCAGCTTCCATGGAATGCTTCCTCTCTCCGGAGCGGCAAATTCCACCATAAGAACACCGTTGCTGATGGCTACATCACTCGTCACATCTTCGGAATCGTCAAATCTGCCGTCCTGATTCATATCCAGATAAAACCGCAAATTCCAACTCTGATCATAATACTCTCCGACATCGTTTGTGACCTTATATGCTATATATCCACGATACTTACCGTCAACGGCATCCGCTGAAACAGTCTGTACCTTCTGCGCATAAGCAGAATTTGCATTATCAGTGTCAAATTCTATACGCGGTCTGTGTACGTTAATCTGTGCAACAAAATCCGAGTAATGCGTATGTATATCAGTAATAGTATACAGACACCATTTGTAATCATCACTTGAAAGTGCTATCCTTAAGAAATCGTACATCTGCGATGATGAATCAATATAATCGGTATTGATATCTCCTGCATTCGCATCTTTCGCAGTTTTATCCACAAAAAAGTTATTCTCTACAACAATCGGATATCCTGCCTGCATGAAATCAAGCAGAGCCTTTTTCTTCTGCGGAGTTATGTCTATTCCCTCATAGCGCTGACCATCTCCGTCTGCAATATCGCCCACACCACTATATACCTTGCCGTTCAATGACGAATCATTGTATACCGTATCCTTACTCTCATAATTCAGCTTTTGTCCGTCCAGACCTATGAATATCATCTGATACTTATCGTTGATATCACTCTGCTCTCCTGAAAACTGTGCTACAGATTCAGTATTCACAGTTATATCTATGAGCGTACGGCTTCTGACAATCTGCTGTCCCGAGCTCGACGAACCGGGGTTTCTCCAGTAGAGAATCGTGTTATTCCTCGAATCATTGCGAGTCCTCAAGTCAGTTTCTCCCGATGTCGGCTGCAGTTCCAGAATGGAGAAATCTCTGAATTCCCCTATAAATCCGTTGGCATAATTAATTATGTACTGGATTGCCATAGCTTTACTGGGCCCCGGAAGATTATTCCCCTGCTTATTTTCCATGTCTATTGCAGATTTAACTTCTTCGAATCCGCCCATTTCTTCATCAGTAAACTCTTCATTAAAGCTGCCCCGGGCTGACAGGGTACCACTGGAATCAACTACATATATATTGCTATTTACATAATTAGCCTCAGTCCTCCTGCCATATTCATCTAACCCTGCATTCATCAGCATATTATCTACATTTTCTTCCATATCCAGAAAGAATGAAGTCAAATCCGACATTGATAAAATACTGCCAAGCTTCTGATAGTTTGAACCACTATAAATTCCATTACTACCGCCCGTAGATACATTTTTATTTACAATAACAGGCGTATAATCATTTACTGCACGGTCAATAATGCTGAATACAACCGACGAACTCATATCAAAGTCACTGTGTATATATTGAACATTATCTCTTCCTTCCACATCTTCAAGATATATTAAATCTGCATTCATGACATCATCCACAGATACATCGGCTGCCGACTTAACATCTATCTTGATATTGAGACCGCTGTTGCTGAAAACATACTCTTTCAATAAATCTTCATGATAGCAACGAATAAATACAGGTGCACCAAAAAGCAGAATATTTTCTCCAGCATTACTGTTATCCCGTGTTATCGTATGTGTACCACCGTTCCCGGTTCCTACATAAACAAGTTTATTCTCTTCACTCACTTCAATATCTAATAACGGGTCATCATCAGCTTCAAGTGCAAACATTGCAGGCTTTTCCAATGGAACCGTTTCAGATTTATTAGGCAGGTAAAGACCTGTAATCGGCTCTCCACCTTTCTTAACTATTTCATGCTCAAATTCAGCTGCATAATATTCCTTTTCCGGCTCTCCCTCCAGTTCATCCAGTTCATTCTGTAATGCTTCCTGTTCATTCTTAAGTTCATCCAGTTTTGCATTTAATTCTTCCAATTTTGCATTTATTTCTTCCAGTTCTTCATTTAATCGTTCAAGTTCTTCCTGTTCTTTCGACTGGTCACCTTTTTCTGAATCGTCTACAGGAACATCCGAATCGTCTGGGGCATCCGGACCGTCTGGATTGTCCGGGTCATCCGGATCGTCTGGATTGTCCGGGTCATCCGGGTTGTCTGGATCAGCCGGATCATTAGGGTTGTCTGGATCAGCCGGATAATTCGGGTTGTCTGGATCAGTACACTATTAAAAGT
>CAMWWS010000137.1 GCA_947178085.1 uncultured Lachnospiraceae bacterium
TTGAACTAAGGCAGGGGGAGTGTTGTATTGCTGTTCCGCGAAAACATAGATTAGCTAAAATAAACAAACTGCAATGGAGCGATTTGAGCGGAGAAAATCTAATGCTTGTAAAACGGGGCGACTCTCCTGTACTGGACAGATTGCGTGATGAAATTGAAACGGAACACCCTAAGATTAATATTTTGAACATATCACATTTTTATGACACGAATATATTCAATGAATGTGAGCAGACAGGGTGTATCATGGAAACATTGGACATTTGGAAAGATGTACACCCGTCCATAGTTACTATACCTATGGAATGGGAATATAAAATACCTTATGGAATTGTATATGCAAAGCAACCGTCTGGTCCGGTGCAGGCATTTGTTAATATCATTCAAAGTAATTTATAATTATACTGTTTTACACTCTATGCAGCGGTGCCTCCGGAACCGTTTTTGTCCGACTATTTCAAATTTTTGTAAAGCTCCTCCATTGCCTCATCGCCATTGCATTCAATATCCGGCATTACCAGTTTATCTGTACAGCTTCTATCGGCTCTGTAAAAACGTTTCGTAGAAATCTGCATGAATAATTTAGAATTAGGCAATTGAAAGAATGCCACTTCCCCATATCCGTTAGGAGCGTTTCCGGGGGCTTCTCCTATTACGGTTCCAGCTTCATTATCCTTAACATATTCCGCAAACTCCATGGCTGAGCTGAAAGTGCCTGCCGAAGTCAGTAAATATAATTCACCGTTGAAAAGCAGTTCATTATACTTGTCATTTTGTCTAATGCCACTGCCTAAGTTAATATATATGAAGCCCAGTCTCCAACCCATCGATACAATCTTATAGCTGTCGATATCCAGATACCTGAAGAACTCCGAGACAACCATATCACTGCCACCGCCATTATACCTTAAGTCAACCGCTACATTTTGAATATCCAAGGCTTTTACCTCTTCAAACATCTTACTTACACATTCTATATATTCATTATTATAAGTACATTCATCAAGATAAAGTATTGCAAGACTGTTCTCACTATCTATCGTATATCTCACAAAGCTTTCATCATTATTTTCTGAGTCACTGATATTATTAAACTCGGCATACTCATCCCAGATAAGATAATCTTCCAAAAAGCATATTTCAGTACGTACCTGCCCGCTTTCTGAAGTCAATGTATATTCTATTCCATTTTTCACGTCAAATCCCAGATAATCAAGACCTGCCACTGTAACTATGTCATCAGAAAGCCATTCATATTCCCATTGCTCAACTTCAAAACTATAGTATGCGCTATTTTGGGCAAGAAGCTGCTCTATGGAGATACCGTTTATTCCGGTAATAGTGTATCCTTCACTTATCCATTGGCGGTAGTATTTCATAATACGTCTGTCTTCATAATAACCTTTAATATATGTATGGCCGTCTCCAAGAATCGAGAAAATCGATTCTATTTTTCGTCCGAGTTCATTAACGCTTATGCTGTCACTTTGCGCCAACTCTTCTTTTACATTTGCATATTGCATGCTTATATCATCAGGAATATCTCCGTATAAGGCAGGGTGAAGTTTTTTCAGATACTTCATTGCATATTCAAGATCCTCTTTTGCCTCATCAGCACTAATCTCATAGTCATATGGTTTAGAATGATAATCAGCATTTATGCGAAACATAATACTATTCCAATACGGAAGGCAGCAACTCCCCAGCAGGGATAATGCTGCAGCAATAACAGAAAAGGTACACACAATCACTTTTGACGGTTTTCTGGAATTACTTTTTAGTGTAAACAGGATTGCAGTTGCAATTACCAAAAGAGTAAACACTATGCCAACATATTCAGGGATACTGAATAGAAATAAATTTATTGGAATTAGCCCTATAGCTGCAATATCAAGCAGTATGCAAAATAGTAGATATTTTTTTCTCATTATGTTTTCTCCAAATTTCATTCCTTATGTACTTAGAATCTTCTCCATATTGCCATAAGCAATCATTTCTGCCTCTGCTTGTGTGAAGTCCATTTGGTTCAGAATATCAAAATACGAATCATAGATTTCTTCCGGCTGCAGGAAGCGGTTGTCCGGGTAGTCGCTGGCAAAGATCAGCCGGTCAGCACCGAATTTACGCATAATCGCATTTGTCTTCTCAATGCCGTAGGTACGCACATAATCCGGTAAGATAGCGGAAATATCCATATAAGCATGGGTAGGCAGCAACTGTTCCCACTGATAGGCTCCCATATGAGAAATGATTACAGTCAGTTTCGGATACTGTTCCAGCATCTTAACAATTCGTATTGCTGCACTGGGATCATCTGCGGAATTAGGATATGAATGGATTGCCACAGGAATATTGCGTTCTTGTGAAAGTGCGAAGATTGATTGGTTGTATTCTGAGTCTAAAGCTACACCTGTATTGTTTGGGTGTAGTTTTATTCCGTCCAGAGAGTATTCGTCAATAGCATGGCAAATCGCCTCTGCTGACTCGGCAGAGGTATTCCGCGCATCAATATCTGCAAACGCATAAAACTTGCCAGGATACTGCTTTTTCATATCATAAAGATTATTATGCACAGCGGAGATTGTAAACTCCATAGACATGAGCATAGGGTCGTTAAATGGCATGATGACAGCCTTTTCAATATTTAATGCATCCATCATTGAATGGTATTTATGAATGTCAGCATAAACCCACACATCGTCAGAATCCGGGTTTGCTTCATGAACCGCATCCGGAAGGATGTGAATATGGGCATCTATCTTTTTAAGTGTTCTCCAATCGAACATGCGGCACCTCCTTTTTCATGTGTCAGAATTACCGGACAATTTCTCTTCACTGTTTAAAAATTCCTTTACTTTGGGATTGAGTAAAACAACCAATACAATAACTATTGCCACAACCGCATTGATGATAATCAGCTTTCTGGCATCAATAAACTCACACAAAACGCCGCCCAGAAAATTTCCAAATGGCGAAACAGCCATGCATAATGTGGTTTTTGATGCAAGAACTTTACCCCTTTGGTCGGATGGGGTCTTTACCATAATTGTAGAATTTAATAATGTATTAAATACAAACTGAAAACCAAATGCAACAAAAAAGAACACCAAAATGACAGCAAATTGGTTAAAAAGCGCGCCGGCTCCGATACTGGTAATAAACATCAACAATGAAATAATATAAATGTGGTATTTCTTCTCCTGCTTTATATTTATGAATGAGAGCACCACCATTCCAATTATAAGTCCTGCACTTTGAAATGCATTCAAAATACCGTATTTAGCCATTCCCAGATGTGTGCTGTATGTAAACCACGGAATAATCAATACTCTAATCATGCCAAACAGAAAATTAATAAAAAATGCTATTATAATCGTCCTTACTAATCCTTCGTACTGAAAAATAAACCTAATTCCGTCCTTGAAATCTTCCCAGAATGTAAAATTCAGGTTTTTGCGCTTTACTTTTGGTATTTCTATAAATACTTCTGTAGCTGCTGAAAATAAATAAGATACTGCATCAATCAGGAACATGACTGACGCTCCGACAAGGGTATACAAAGAACCCCCTGCCGACTGACCCAATATATCCGCTCCCGTAGTCGCTATCTGATATGATGAAGCTGCCTTGGTAATATTCTGCTCCGGAACAATATCAGGCAAAACGGATTCTATTGCCGGATTAAAGAAAGAAGAGCATATCCCCGACACGACCGCCACAAGCATAATCATCCATATTTCCAAAATCCCCCTGTTTGCTGCAAATGCTATAAATAATATACTTAATCCACGTATCACATCGCCAAAGATAATCAGTTTCTTTCTATCTGTCCTATCCACAATCACACCGGATATGGGACCACAAATAATCCTAGGTATTGTTACTAACGCCATTACCGTTCCCATAATAGCAGTCGAACCTGTCTTTTCCAACACAAAGAAATTCAGGGCTATTGTGTACAATGCATCGCCCAAAGCAGATACCATCTGCCCCTGCCATAATAAAAAGAAATTTCGTTTATTCTTGATTTTATCATTCATAAGCTGACTCCTTAGGTGAAATATATCTATTTAATCCACCCAATACAATTCTATCTTTTCGTTGGCTTCATTCTCTTTCAAGGCGTACTGCTGAATAAGCTGCTCACATGCTGCCACCTTTGAAGCTCCAAGCATTTTTGCTCCTTTTATAAATTTTTCTATGCCGGCCGATATTTCGGTTGCTATACCCTCTGCTCTTCCGATTACTATACCCGCTTCATATCCTTCCAGTCTCATATCTTCAAACGCTTTACACATATCGTATCTCTCCTTCCCTTCTTCTATTGTTTTAAATTTCTCCGGTATCCTTATATTCGCTACTATTTCAAGCATATCCTTCGTTTCGCTGTCTATACTGCTGTATGATTTCGGTTCCAGTTCTTCCGGTCTTATAACCTGTTTTCCATTGAATAATGCTCCGTTTATCTGGTCTGCAAACCTTGCATTATCGTCCAGATAATCAAACTGATAATCGTCTTTTCTCCCCATCAGTCTTCCTCCCTTATTTTATTTTTCATATTAGGGATTCAGATTCTATGACGTGAAAAAAGATTTTACAGAATTTAAGACTCCCAGATATGTTTTATTAATCATAACATAATTAATGAGATTTTGTAAAGTACTAAAAGCATTTAAGACAGTTTCATTCCTCAAGTAATGACTGAACTATCAATGACTTAAAGACTTAATATAGCATATTTCTGTTGCTCCTAATGCAGGCTGACTTTTATCTGTCATATGGAAACCATTTGATTCATAAAATAATCGTGCCCTCATATTCTTTTCAAATACCCATAATATCACTTGCGAATATCCTTGCTCTTCTATATCCTCAAGAATTTTTTTCATCATTTTACTTCCATAGCCTTTCCCCCAACGGTTCTGTAGACTATGAATGCATATGATTTCTGCGACATCGGTATCGTCAGTATTTCTCGCCCTGTCCCAAAATGCTATGCAATGGTCCTCCTCATCAACTTGCATAATATAGCCATTCCCCTTGTTATTCGCAAGTAATCTCTTATAAATTGCAGTCACATATTCTAAATCAAGATATTTTTTTAAATTATCAGAAGACAAAATATCAGTATATGCCGCCCTCCAACTTTCTACTTGTATATATGCCAGACGGCTTTCATCTCCTATTTTAACTTTACGAATTTTATAGTTCAAATCTCATTCTCCCTTTCCTTTCCTAACCACCATATGGCACCTGCTCCACAGTTCGTCTTTATATGGAAAGGCATTTTTCGATATGCTTTCCTCAACAAAACCTACTTTCTCATAACAATGTTTTGCAGCAGCATTTTCATCAAATACATTTAAATGAACTAAATCTACGCCTGTTATATTGAAAGCATATTGTAAAGCCAATTGCAGCATTTCTTTACCACAGCCTTTTCCCCGCATTTGACTGTCAACTATAACAAATTTAAGAAATCCCGTATTATCTTCAACATTGACTGAATAGCAGAAGAAACCTATTATCTTTCCATCGCTTTCTGTTGCCACATATGCGCTGTCCGTCCAATCCATCGCACTTTTTTCTAATAAACTATGAAGATTTTCCTTTGTGATTGGATATGGAATAAGATTGGCGCACCACAATGCATGGATTTTTTCATCATCAATCCATTTAGCTAAATACTCATAATCTTTGTTCTCTATATATGGTCTTATTCTCATGTGCTTCTCCCCTCATCATGCTTAATATCTGTTATAAATATTATCCGTTCGATTCAAGATGCAAATCCAGTTCCCTATAGCTTCCCGTATTAACCTCGTATTCTACGGTTCCCGTGACTGCTTCATCTCCATATGGTGCTCCGTCCCAGTAAACTTCCAAAATCAGTGTATCGTCTGACAGCCACTTCAGGGGACGCACAGCCATAATTCCATTTTCATAGATATCGGGAAAATCCTGTGTAAGTGCACAAATTGACCCAATATTCGGTGCATCCAGTTCCTGCCATGAAGCGGCATCAACAACCCTGCACTCCGTCCATTTGCGTCCGGAGGCCTGAATTACCAGATAATTCCCATCCTTTGACCAGAAAAACACGGGATCCATATAGGCTGTATCCGACCAGACAATCTCACCGTTTGTTAAATCACGCACCTGTACCGTCTCCGGATAAGTCCAACCGCCAACCGATTCCTCTCCTGCTGTCTCTGCACGATAGCTCCCGTTCGGTGCATCGACATATGTATATATTTCCGATTCGCTCTGTGGCGTTTCCGAATCTGTCACATATGATCTCCTAATCCATGCAAACGCCGCCGTCATGCACAGAACGATTCCTGCTACAACTACTTTTCGCTTCATTGCGTTCCCCTATCCTTTTGTACTTTATATATATCGTACACACAGTACATCAGATGTCAATAATATATCAGAAATAAATTGACAATTTTGACTATAAATTATTTTACACTTTCTTTAAAATAATCAACTGAAAGATACCGCTTTTCCTTTCTTCACAATTGACTAAACCATAAGGTTTGAAAATAGAACTTACTTCTTGATTTGTGTTAAATTTTCCCGCTATACTGTGGCTAATTAAAATTGTATTTACAATCTTTCTTAATAAGTTGGGTAATTTGGGATCAACAATATAAAGCTTTCCACCTTTTTTAAGGACTCTTGACATTTCTTTTGCAAATGCCATTTGGTCATAAAAATGATGAAATGTCATACAAGCAATTACACTGTCAAACATTTCATTTTCAAAAGAAGTATTACTGCAATCACATTTTTGTATATCCATTTGCGGAAGCTTTGATTTTGCCTGTTCAACCATTTTTTCCTCAATATCTATACCAAAACCTTTGATGTTGCATATATCATTTAATCTTTTTAGGACTGTACCTGTTCCGCACCCGACATCTAATACTTTATCATCTGAGTTTATTTTGATATTATCTGTAACTAAATGGTAGGCTTTTTCTGATAAACGTCCCTCAATGTGTGTATCGTATACAGAAGCACGTTTATCAAATTTAAAATCTCTCATATTTGATTTAACTTTTTTCATGTTCATTT
>CAMWWS010000138.1 GCA_947178085.1 uncultured Lachnospiraceae bacterium
CTTCATAGGAATCCTCATGATATCTGCGGTAATACACCTTACCGTCCTGATAGACGTATGTGCTGCTCGTATATTTCATATCCGCAAGATATGACAAATCATCCGTATACTGCGTCGGTATTACTTCGTTAACATATTCGATATCTTCTGTTCCGGCTTCCGCTGCCTCCTGTTCTATTTCCAAATTTCCCATATAATACAATTCTTTTCGTTCTTCGGGATCTGACTCCTGATACAAATCCCCGGTTTCCATGTCAACGCTAAAGCGTTGTAATGTATGTATCATATCACCATTTATATCTTCTATTAAAGAAACACTGTGATACTTCCTTCCCAAAAATGAATAGACACCATCATACTTGATTTTAAAATCCGTATATTCCTTCTTCGTTTTCAGGAAATCAAAAAACTTATCCATCAATTCAACTATGACTTCATTATCTTCATCATATTCATGCATAAAAACATCTTCCGGTTCATCCGGTAAGTTCAAACCTTTCAATATTCCTTCCTTTAGCAGTACCCATTCTTTCTCCCCACGTATATAAATATCTCCCATATCTTTTTCTACCAGAAATGTACCTTCAAAAAGAATATCCTTTTCTGACGTTTCCCGATAAATCGGAATCTGATATCCCTCAAAAGGGGTATGCACATTCGTTTCATAAAATACGATTGCTTTCTCTGAATTCTGAAAAGTAACATTCTCGAAAAGATTATTTTCAAGCATTTCCTCTAATTTTAGGAGTGAAACACTGGGTTCAATATCTAAGATAATCTCCGTTCGTCCTAATTGTATCGTTCTATCAATGCATACCTCGTTCATATAATGCCTGTCCGCCTTACATTCTTCCAAACTTCCGTCTAAGCCAAAACCTACCGGCCAGAAGTAGTAATTACCTTTCTGAGACTTTACTATAAGGTATCTGAAATAATACTCTTCACTTCCTACGACTGCTGCCGAAATACACATACGACTATAGTCAAATGCCTCATATTCTCCTATATACATTTTATATTCTCCGGAATTTCCATTCTGCTTTAACAACTCTGTTATATGGTTCTCCAGCGCTTCCACATATTCATCATTTTCTACTTTAGGCACTTCTAATAATGCTAAATCATCTATTTTTAAATTTCCTCCTCCAATATTGCTTAATAAACGGCATGCATTGTATACATCCATCGTATATGTCAAACATAATGTAGTCTTTAAATGCCATTCTTTCTCAGCAAATGAATTCCTATATATAGCATAAAACTCCGCCATTCCCTCAGTATTTATATATAAATATATTGTTCCATTATCTCCCTGAACGGTTCTGTTCACCTTTTCTCTTGGAATGAAATACAATATATCTTCATCTCTGGATTCTTTATATATCACTATTTCCTTATTATTAATCCCTCTTATTTCCCCTTCCATATATCCCAGTTCATTCATTCCAAACCATTCACTATAGCTGCATGCATAGGATATCATGTCCAATGCTTCTTCAGCGTCTATACTTTCTTCAGTTCGCTCTGTATTTTCTTCACATATACTTTCTCTATTTATATCCACATAATAATCTTCTCCCTCTGTTACTGAAATTGATATCTTTATCCATCCCAAATCCTTTATTTTTTGAATGCAATCCTCATACTCCTCCGTGGGCATAAATAAGCTTCCCACAAAGTACCGTTCATTTACCTCTTCATATCCATAATATCCCGGCGGATAATAATCATATGCCCTGCTTATGAATGGGTCAGAATATTTTTGAGTATCATCCGGAATAACAAAGTAAAAATACTGTTCCAAATCTTCACCTACTACACATCCTGTTACTTTGGTCGCTGTCTTTTTAAGAAAACTTTCTTCAGTGCCTTCGCTTGGCATTCTGCAATATGTCCCAAGGTAAATTTCATAATTTCCATAATGCTCATTTTCTGCCAGAGTTAGTTGTATCGACTTTATCATGGATTCAATATATTCATTTTCATCAATGCAAATTTCCGGCATATCTATTTTTTTTGCATCAAAAGTTACTTCGATATCTCCAAGCTTTACTAATGTATCGTAATAATATATCATGCAGGTACGAATTCCCTGCTCATCCGCACCGCCTCCAATAACATTAACAGGCACGCCGCCTTCGTCCAGCCGAAAATCTGCAACATAATAAAAGGCGAATCCCCCCGCATTTTCAGAATAATATAACTCACAAAGCTCATCATTTATCAATACTTCCTTGTTTCCCATCCCCTCCGGCAAGAACAACAGCTTATTCCCACTTACAGTATATACCGACAATTGTGCGTTTCCTTCCGATAAAGGACCCAATTCTCTGTAATCACAAAACTGCATATCGTGCAGCATTCTTTCATATGCATAAATATACTCAATCCTTTCTGCAATTTCTTCCAAAGAAACATTGTATGGAATCGGTGCAACTTCCTGAACTATGCTGTCACAGAATATCTGCAAATGAGAAAGCCCCTGTAATCCACTGATACTGGCACTTATTCCCAAATATTTATTATAGTTTTCCGTTGTAGAATACATCCCTACTGTTTGTGCATAAAGGCTTATACATTTTAAAGAGAATATGATTAAAGCAATGCTAATAACTCTTTTCAAAAGAAAGAACCTCCTCTTCTCTTTTTCATGCAAGTAGTCATTGTAATGCAAAATAGTTTCCATATTTTATATTCTAAAACAGCCTTGCATCATTTTTGCATCATAACTGTTACAAATTTGTTGCATTTTGAATTTATAAAAAGTATCAATAAAAGGACTCCAAAAGAAAAGCATACAAAAAACAGGGAGATAACTGATAATCAGTTATTTCCCTGTTTTTCATAGTTAGTAATCTTCAAACTGTTTTCATATCTATTCCCAAGGCTTCTGAGTATAAAAAATCTATATCCCGAATTCTTTAAACAATTCATTCTGAAACTCTGCATCCTCAGCCGCCCGCGTCAAATCCTCCAAACGATTCTGTGCTATTAATATCAGCGTAAGCTTATTTGCTCGCTGTATACCTTCTTCCCTTATGGTCTTCTCATACTTCTCAGCATCAAATTCTTCCAACAACATACCCAATACCTCCGACCGGTTTTTTCTAAGGAATCCAGATAGAATATCATGGTCTATGCAATAATCTATCGCTATAGTCAGTGCTTCATTTCTATCTTCTATGTCCGAAATATACTGTCTTGAAATCTCTACAAAGGCTGCATACTCTTTCAGGGTTTTGCAGTTCTCCATCAGTTTCTCATTATGCCCCCGATTGATATTGAGCATTCTCACTTTCAGCTCAACATCTGCTTCCTTGTCCTTGTTCTCAAACGCATCTGACAGCCTTAATACCTTTTCTTCAGGCATCTCTTTTTCGCCATTATAAAATACTACACACCGAGGTGTCGGCAGAGATATCTGTTTTGTTCCATAAAGGCTGCTTTCTGCATTGCTTATAATCTTCTGATACTCTTCCGCCAGATAGATTAGAAAACGAGCCGGCATATTCGAGCTGTATGTACTTTGATGCTCATACATGTTCAGTGTTCCCATCAGCACAAATGCCAAATCATTCTTCATCGTTATATAGACGGCATTCTTAATTGTAACCACCTGTAATGCGTCCGCATCATGATAATCAGTTCCATTAAGCGCATTATAAAGCTGCAACAGATTTTCTTTATCATTCTCGAACAGAAAACGGAACAATCTGTCCTTTACCTCGCGAGTTACCCTACTGTTTTGTTCTTCATTTTGCATGTTTTCTCCTCCTATGAGACAGGAAGTGAAAACAGCCGATTGCATTTTCAGCATATCTCTGCACATTTCTTTCAGTTCCTGCCATATTTAATTAATAATTTAGAAAAATCTGACAGAAACTGTCTGAATGTGCGGAATGCACAACTTTTTAGAATTTTCCTGATGTTTTTATATTAGACGTTATAATATCATTTGTCAATCACTTTTGCTTCTTTTTCCGTATTTTTCTATAAGTTTTTTCTATAAGACGGCAATGCTGAAGGTGAAGTAATGCTTTCATCTAGCTTTTCAAAATAAATGCCTTTTATCTCTTCCACACTTTCAATAAAAATAGGATGTTCTTTTCTAAGCACATGCCATGAGGAAATCAGTTCCGAATCGTCATAAGAAAGTGTGAGCATTAATTCGTCCTCTTCATAACGTTCTACCATTCCATACAAGCTGTCACCCGGCAGGCTGCTCTTAAAAATAATATCGATAGAATTTTCATCTCCTTCTACATATGCTAATGAACGTGTTTGCAAAAACCAGCCATTACCCTCCAGTTCTGCATAATATTTTCCGTAATCTTTATAAATGATAATTTCATAATCCACAAAATAATTTATTTCTCCACTGTTATGCTCAAATGTATCGGTAAAACCGTATCGTCCCATCCAGATATCTAATTTATTGTTCTCATATATGCTACTGTTTTTACTATTGCTTCCGCCCTCACTAAAATATGGATATTTCAAATCCCATGTTCTGACTCGGCTCCAGCCTTCAACCTCTATGTTTGCCTGTATGGATTTCTCTAAAATTTCTACCTCACCGATAACTGTGGACCGTATTTGCTCTAGCGGCTCATTTTCTATTTCTCTGTCTGTCTCAATTGCATAGTCCTCTTTCTCTGGTTCCTGTGCAAGAGAGATTGTTGCTTCCGACTTGGTATAACGATAAATACATACCAGTACCATCATGACAAGCACAATTTGTATAACCTTCTTCATAGACTTTATCCTTCCCAAGCGACTGTTTTTCTCATAGACTCATATAACTCCTCCAATTGCTGTGCCCGCTCTTCACCGCTTAGTCCTACCATATCCCTCGGAAAAGTTTTTTCCAATGCAATATAATCTATTTCCATCTTTTTATAACCTCTCATATATTCCTCAAGCATATCCCTTAACCTGTCTGCTTCATATACATTTTCTCCAAGGAAAAAATACTCCTTTTCTTCATCTGAGCCACAAATATCAATCCGGGTAATTTCTTTCGGAGCAGTATCTTCTCCAAATACAGTCTCGTACAATACGACTGTATATGCACCGCCTCGCATGTCCCCGCCATGTGAGCTGCAATCAAGAGAAAGATATCTGTATTCACTATTCTCATTTACATATGCATCCAACAAACTGACATTCATATATGGCGATATTCCACTATAATCTATAGCTTCCAGCATGTAGTCTTCCGGAGTCGCTATCGTATCAAAATAAGGAATAACCCTTCCGTCATTCTGTCGATAAACATATAGAGAATTACTGCCGCAATGATTGGACGTAAACGCAATCAACATCTCTGGCTTTCTTTCCCTGTATCGTTAATCTCCACGTTCACGCCACGTATGATTCCGACATTATCTATCAAAATTTTCACAGTAACTATTTGAGTTGTTTCTTCCTCAACATTATTTCTATCAGGATAATAAAAGTATGTAAAATCATATCCAACATCACCAAACAGGTAATTAATCGTATACGACCTGTCATAAAGATATGGGTTCGGTTCCCATTCTGCATTCAGTGATTTCTAGTCTGTCTTTTGTATCTGTTCCATCGCCCAGTCAGAAAAATACTGCTGTTCTTCTTCCGATATCACTCCGCGCTCTTTTATCACATTCATTAGAAGACGTCCAACGAATATTTCCATCTCACTTAAATGTTCTGATACAAAAACGCCTTTCCCGATAATATCTTTTTCCAAAAGATAATCTGAATCTTCGACATAATATACTCCCTCCGTTGTCCGCATCAAAGTGTATCCCATGAGGTTTTCTTTTACCTGCCCGGGTTCAACTGAAAAATAGTACTTCTGTTCAATTTCTTTCTTTTCACTTTCTCCCTATTCAATTTCTTTCTTTTCAAATATGTAAAAATCACCACGCATAAACTTCCGGACGGAACTTATTTTTACCGTTATCCAACCCTGCCATAACTCACCATTTCCGTTTTCCATCCAGTCAGGATCTTCTGCTTCATAATCATAATATGCAAGCCGTATGTTTAATTCATTTCCCGATATATAATAGTCTGCGGCTTCCAGATTACGATGTAATTTACTTTTTGAATACTGTTGCAGCATTTCCCGGGTTTTTTCTTCACCCTCTTCCCTCGTATAAGCCAGCTTAGTCAGATTTCCTTCCACTTCTCCGCCAGCCTGCAGCCAGTCTACAAACTCATGGCATCCCAAATCAAAAATATCCGCTAAAGAAGTATACTCATTTTCATCAAGCTCTATATATTTCCAGTCCCATTCTACTTTTATATCCTCACTCACCGTATTGAACCCATTTATATCCGCTTCTATCCGTTCCATGATGTCATGGTAACCATAATCCCGGCTCTTCTGTGTCTGTCTACACTGAGCAGTCACTGCATCCCATACGGTATATTGCACTTTTCCGTTAAAAGCTCCTCTATATCCTTCTTCTACAGTCTCCACTACTGTCATCCACTCACTATTGTCCTTGCCGCAGTATTCATAAGGCATCAGGAAATCAAGCACTTCCAGTTCTCCCAGCCTGTCCTTGGTAAAACTGCTTTCATATTCCGTGAACCATGTCCCCAATATATTTTTACAGATAAAATCTTCCTTACTGTCCTCTACTTCTTCCCATGTGATTCCATACTCCTTCAGGCATTCTTCAAAATATTCCTGATAACTCATATCATGTATCTCTTCCGGCATACAGGCATCGCCATAGATGTACTGCTTCTTATACTCCATGCTGTAAATGATTCCTATCCTAAGCGGCGTTCCCTCTTTTACGCTCCACAACATACGAATAGCATCAAATCCTCCCGCCGTGACATGCTCCGCATCTTCCATAGCCTTATGTCCATTTTCAATCATCTCATCAAAAACATTCACAATATTTGTGTTGCTTCTGTTCTTATATACAAATATACCTGCTCCTACTGCCAGAACTATCAATAAAACAGTTATTATAC
>CAMWWS010000139.1 GCA_947178085.1 uncultured Lachnospiraceae bacterium
TAGTAATATGTATTTATTAGCACATGGATTAGTAAAAACCAAATAAAAAGAAAACGTAAATTGCGACAAGGCATCAATTATGGAAGAGAAGAAAGAAATGTAGAAACAGATATATTCAATAGTAAGTATGATGAATTAGCAGGGGATTTTGCGACTGATCTTAACTTTGGAAGAAAAATTGCAATTAAATTTACACATCGTCATATTATGTCGTTTTGCGTCTTTATAATGTATCTATACTCTTTTAGAGGGGAGGTAGCAGATGGACAAGATAACAAGGATATTGTTCCTTTACTCTAAACTCATGAAAGGGGAAGGAGTCAATAAGGCAGTATTCTGTGTTGAAAATGATTGTTCCCCCAGAGCATTTGACAGGGATATTGAGGATATTCGGTTATATTTAAGTGAATCCTATAGTGCGTCGGAATTAACATATGACAGGAGTAGAAATGTTTATTACATAAGTGGAGCGGAAAGAACGAAATTAGAGTCAGTGGAATATCTGTTTGTCGAACAGATTTTAAAAGATACGGCAGTGTTAAGAAAGGATGAGTTTGAAATACTGACCTCGCATTTGCTGTTCAATACAGAAAAATCCAAGTCGTTTGACTGGTTAAAAAAAGAACCGCACATCGGCTACAAATCTCCTTCCCATAATAAGGCATTGTTGAAAATACACGGAGATTTGGTGCGCGTTATGCAATATAAGAAATGTATTCGGATGAAGTATTATAAAAGTGATGGGGAGGAGGTTGAGCGAAGCGTCATTCCATGTACGATAAAATCGGACTTTGGTTATCTGTATTTGATTGGATACAGAGAAGATAAAATAGATGAATATCCGGCTTATTTTCGATTAGACAGGATATATTCTTTCTGCATTACAAGAAATCAGACAATTACAGAACAGGAAAAGGTAAAGTCATTCATGGAAAGACACTATAGTGGAATTGCCCAGATGTATGGTGGCAATTTTGTTGAGATCATACTTGAATGTAAGGAAAATTATTACTCATATGTTTGCGATAAGTTTCGAAATGCAAAAATTGTGGAGCAGGATAAGGAGCTGCTGACAGTAAAAATCAATGCTTTTGAGGATGGTTTTGTCAGATGGGTGATGGGTCAGTCACATGATATGGTGACATTGCTCAGCCCGGAAAGCACAAAAAATAAACTTGTGGAAAAAGCAAAAAATATTATTAGGAAATACGGAGGGATAGGCTGATGGCAAAAAAAATAAGATTTTCATTGGAAATGGATAACGGAGTTGAAGTTCGCAGCATGGAAGAACTCAGAGAGCATTTTTCATTGGTAAAAGTGTTGGAATATTTTGAAAACGGAAAGTTGGTAACATGGTTAAGAGACCGATATGAGGATGTTATCGCGGATGCTGTTGAGGCATTGGATCAAAATGAGCAGGAACTGGCAAAGAAGCTAAGTGAGATTTTTGATGTTCCTTATGATGAAAAGACAGAGGAGAAATTAAAGGAAGCAGAACAACGGGCTAAAAGACTGGAACGGCTGAAAGCGGTTACAGATGATGAGCAATTTTGGGAGAAAATTGATTATGTTGCTTTTGAACAGGATGAATTGTATGACCTGCTTGATGAAAAGGCGGATACAATTTATCTGTGCGGAGACAGGTTTTCAATACCGTTATCAAAGTTAGGAGTTAGTTATATTGGCATTAATAATCCAACGGCGGTTATTGATTCGAAGGTTGCAGTTGATTGGAATGATAAAAAAATATCAATTGAAGGTGTGACTTTTGATGAAAAGTATCAAGCTGTTGTGGATTGTGCAAAAGCTGAGAAGGATCCCATTAAAAAGGTTGAGGTCAAGAGACCTAATGGAAAGACAATGTTAGATGGATGGGTTGAAACATCCTCTAGTATCGTCGACGAGAAGGGGCTGAAATACACCGGATTCCAAGATGAGTGCCTCAAAGAGATCGCGACATGCATCATCAAAATGCGTGATGACAAGTTTGAGCCGTTTACCAAACTTACGACCAAAGACAATTGGTCAATTGCGAAGTATACGATAAGAGGCATCTTCCAATCCGATAGCACGGTAATTGCTGCAATATCGGATAATGGAACAATTGAGAAACAACTCACCAGCTTGTACAACGGCTGGAAAAAGGACGGTCAGGTTGTTAATGATCTCTTATGGGATTCGTTCTATGTTGACCCCAAAAGTATGGCAACTGCAGATGCAATCGGAGATGCGTTCTCGGAGGTTTTTGGTGCTATGCTCTCCAAGAATGCCCTTGAATGGGAAAAGATTATGGGGCGTGTGCCGCAGGATAACATGGAAGCGAAAAGCCCATTGAAGATAGACCCTAAGAAAAATTATGATAAAGCAAGAAAAGAATTAAAAATATTGAATTATGGGATTGATCAGAATTTAGTGCCTAATAGTAATTTATTTTTAGAAGTTAAGTAAATATTGAATGCTGATAATAAAATTAGTGGTTGCAAGGAGAATGTATAATGGGAAATGTAATAATGGATAAAGAAAGATTAGTAAATTATGTGACAATGATTAAAAATATTAATAAGGTGACAGGTCAGTGTTCATATATTGATCCTAAAATTGATGTTTTAATTGATGTCATGATTAATAAAGCATCTAAATATGCACCTAATTCTAATGACTTGACATATGAAATAATAAGTATACTCGGTGATAGGCAGAGCCAATCGGTAGCTTATATGCCGATGAACCGTATTTATAATTATTATAACTGTAACATCTATGCGCAATTAATTATATTCATAACGAAGAATTCTTTTACTATATCAGAACGATGGGAAATTGAAGATTCATACGAAAATACATGGGGTATTGAAAAAAATAAAAGTAATGCAAGAAAACTTGTTAAACTTTTTAAAGAGTCAGAAGATGATACAGAAAGATATCGGTTTATATTTTGGGCATTGATGATATTGACAGTAGATAAGACGGATGTAAAAGAACATTTATCTTTAATATGCGATTATGCAAAAATGCTTGATATTACGGATGATGAGTTTGAAGATATCATTCGGACTATTAAAATAATTTACAATCAAGAGGAATCATACAACTTTAGGACAGAAACAATACCAGCATACTTTAAAAATTTATTTGATTTAATGAAAATTCATATTGACTGATGAAGGATAGGAGGTTTTTACATGGAAGGCAAATCGCTTAAATCTAAATTAGTCCGTTACATAGACGCCGGTTTTCCGATTATCTACATAAACACTTTTGAAGAAGATAAAGTAGATTCCATTGTTTGCGAAATCAGTGCCGGCAAAGAGGTCTATGAATGGAACGAGACAAACGGATATATTGATTTTGAAACAAAAGCTGCGATACAGGAAGGATGTTCCCTTGAAAGAATGCTTGACCAGCTTAAAACACCGGATTTGTTAGACCGAAAAATAATCTTATTAAAAGACATTACATCTTATCTGGATGAACCGAAAATTGTATCAAAAATAAAGGGCATCGCAAGACTGATTAATCAGGGTGCGGATGCAACCGTTATCATTGTTTCCACCATTTTGGTTATTCCAAAGGATCTTGAGAAATTTATCACGATTCTTGAAATGGACTATCTGAATACGGAAGAAATCAAGATTGTAATTAAAAATTTTATGAATGATAATTCCATTTCAAAAGAAATTGAAGATCATTTGCTTGATGAGTTTGCGTCAGCTTTCAAAGGGCTTACAGAATTTGAAATTTCGAATTTATTGGCATTATCCTATGCCGATGATGGGGAACTTACGAAAAAGGATCTCCAATTGATCTTTGATCAAAAACAGCAGATGATTAAAAAGGCAGGAATTCTTGAAATGATTCCGCTAAAAGAGACGGTCGATGATATTGGCGGACTGGAAAATCTCAAAGAATGGTTTATCAGAAAAGCAAAAGTATACAAAAATATGGGGAAAGCAAAAAAATATGGTGTTGATATGCCAAAAGGCGTGTTGATAGCCGGAGTTCCGGGCTGTGGAAAATCTCTGAATGCGAAAGCAGCAGCAAATCTGTTTGAAGTGCCGTTACTTCGTTTGGATATGGGACGCCTGATGGGGAAATATGTGGGAGAGTCCGAGGGAAATCTTAGAAATGCAATTGCTCTGGCGGAAGCGATTTCACCCTGCGTCCTTTGGATTGATGAGTTGGAGAAAGCGTTTGCGGGAATTGGCGGTTCCGGTGGCGGAGCAGAGGTTACCACAAGGTTGTTTGGAAACTTTCTTACATGGATGCAGGAAAAGGAAAGCCCGACATTTGTTGTAGCCACTGCAAATGATATCACGCATCTGCCGCCCGAGCTGCTTCGTAAAGGAAGATTTGATGAGATCTTTTATGTTGGTCTGCCAAACGATGCGGAGCGTGAGAAAATATTTCAGATTCATATCAGGAAAAGAAGACCGCAGGATTTAAAGAATATAGAAATAAAAGACTTGGTATCAAAAACAGGCGGCTTCAGCGGCGCTGATATTGAAGGCGTTGTAAAGGATGCAGTTGAGGCGGCATTTGCGGATGATAAAACATCCATTCGGACTGCGGATATTTTATCGGCAATTCGGAACACGCATTCCTTATCAGAGATTATGAAGGATGCGTTAGATAAAATGTCAAAAGAGTACGAAAAACGAAAATTTAAAAGTGCGTCAAAATAGGAGGTAAACTTTATGGCACAAGTGATGGAAGAAAAGAGACAAGAGTATATGACAGAGAATGAAGCGAAAGTTCTGAAAAAAATGTTTCAGGATTATTTGAAATCCTACAAAGAAAAAGCTCCCGAGATGAGTGATAAAGAGTGGATTGAGCAGATCTTTAAAACAGAGTTTCCGGAAATGAAAAAGGAAGAAGCCAGACAGGAATCGGAGGATATAATTAATTCGATTAAAGTTTTTGGGGAAAATCTTGCTTCGTGCACTGCTGCTGCGACAATGGGAACATCAAAGGAAAGTTGGCTTGCAGATAAACTGCAGGAGGCGTCTGTTGGCATGGCTGTGAATGAGTACGGTAAGATGCTCCAACAGATGGACAAAGTTCTTTACGTAAAGAATATGGAATTGGCGGATGCTCTTTCGAGAAGTGCAGACGGACATATCATGATGAGTCCGAATCTTGACGGAAATATCGCGGAGCATATGGCTGCCGAAACTGCGGAGCTGAGCGCATTTCTACAGGGCAAAAATATTTCTGTTGAAGTGTTAGAGTCCCACGCTGCGAATTCAGTAGATGTAAGAGCGATTAACCATGATACAGGTCAATATCAAAACTATCAGTTAAAATTCGGCAAAGATGCGAAAGCAACGATAGATTTACTTGAAAGAGGAAATTACAATAATCAAAGGATTGTTGTGCCTTCCGAACAGCTTGAGGAAGTTCAGGCATATTTTAAAGAAAAAGGTTCCTCAAAGACGATTACGGATCATATAGAAGCGTGGGGGGTAGAGGGGAAATCCTTTACAAAAGAGGAAATGAAAGCGCTTCAGGAAACGGCGCAAAGCGAAGGAGCTACCCCGGAATTTAATTGGAGTCATTACCAGACGAAAGATTTGGCTTTAAGCATAGGTAAGAATGCAGGAGCTATGGCGCTTCAGTCAGCGGCTGTTACGACAGGGTTTAATATTGCCGCTAAAATTTTTAAAGGCGAAGAAATAGACGGGGAAGAATTAATTGAGGATGCTATTAAAACAGGGGCAGATGCTTCTATTAAAACGGTTACAGCTGGAGCTTTGGGAGTTGCAGTTAAAAAAGGCTGTATCAAGTGTATTCCAATAGCAACGCCTGTAGGTGTAATTGCAAATATAGCTTGCGTTGGCATTGAAAATTTAAAGGTGCTTGCGAAGGTTGCGTCAGGTGCTCTGTCTGTAACGAAAGGACTTGACCAAATGGGAAGAGTGACAGCTTCTATGGTTGGAGGATTGAGCACTATGACAAAAGGGGCTGCGTTTGGAGCAGCGTTAGGAACAGTAGCAGGACCAGGAGGAACGGTTGTAGGTGGTTTCGTAGGAGGAATGGTTGGTTACGTTGCAGGATCCAAGTTTGGGGAAACAATTTACAATACCGCAAAGAAGTTTGCAAGTGGGGCTAAGACCGTTGCAAAAGCGGCTGTGGATGGGTTGAAAACGGTAGGAGAAGCAGCTGTAAACGGAGTGAAAGCTGTTGGAAGAAAAGTTTTAGATTTTTTGGGTTTCTAAAGGCGTTTATGTATTAAGAGGATAGAGAGTACTTTCTTCCTCGAAGAGTATGATAAATTTGTTAAACGTTATAACTTTCTATAAGTCACAGGGAAAAGCCGTCGGATCTGTCCGTCGGCTTTCTTTGATATGTGTCAATTCTTTGATTAGTTGAGAGATAAAGTTTTTGCACTGAAAAGCATACACTTTTAAATATGACAATAAATGCACTGCGTTCTTAAAAATGAAGTGATAACAAATATTTTTACCGAAAAGTCAAAGATTACAGATATATATTATAACCATAAGTAAAATACCGGCGGGTTGTCTGCCGGTATTTTTGCGCAATCAATCATAAAAGGAGGAAACAAATTATGGCAGCAAACGTAGAATCAATGTTTTACACAAGAGAGAAACCGTGGCATGGTCTGGGGACAAGAGTGGAGGAGGCGCCGTCATCATCGGAGGCGCTGCGGCTTGCCGGTTTGGACTGGAGGGTGGAACAGGAGCCCATTTACACAGGAACCAGGAATGTGATCTCCGGATACAAGGCGAATGTGCGTGACAGCGACCGGAAAACGCTTGGCGTTGTGACCGACCGCTATAAGATCGTCCAGAACCATGAAGCGTTTGCATTTACAGACGCTTTGCTTGGTGAGGGCGTCCGTTATGAAACGGCGGGATCATTACAGGAAGGAAGAAGGGTGTGGCTGCTGGCGCGCCTTCCAAGGGAGTACATTATTTCGGGGGAACGGATAACCCCGTATCTTGTGTTCA
>CAMWWS010000140.1 GCA_947178085.1 uncultured Lachnospiraceae bacterium
CATTATACCAATAATCAGAGTCAATTAAATATATGCATTTCACTTTATATTTGTGCATTTGCACATTTTTTATGGTTATTTTTGTGCATTTTCTTAATTTTTGTTGATTTTTTTAAAAGTCTCATGTATACTGGTTTTAAAGAAATGACATATTTCATCAATTTGTGCACTTTGCGCAAAAACAATACAAGCCACTCTTTATAGACATTCCTTATATTAATTATATTCGGGAGGATCGATAACATTATGGGAAAAAATGTAACAATTCAGGATATTGCCAATTCGTTAAGTTTATCAAGAAATACCGTATCCAAAGCTCTGAACGGAAAACCTGTTCCAATCAAAACAAGAAACGCCGTAATCAACGCCGCTATTGAAATGGGATATAAAGGTTACAAGCTTGCTGCATCCTCAGAAGGAACTCTGGGACAGAAAAAATTTGTAGTTCTTTCATCAAAACTGCTTATGAATATCAATTACTATATTTTCGTATTAAAGGGAATGGAAGAAAACCTGATGGATTACGACATAGAACTTGACCAATTCAGCATTACCAGTCCGGAATCTTTTTCGAAATTCAAACAATATCTTTCCGCCGGCAAAGTAGACGGAATTATATGTATTGAATTTTTCGAGTCAAAATATATTATGGAGCTTCTGGAATTTGACCTTGCAATTGTATTCTTAGACTTTCCCCTTTTCAATTTAACATTAAGGGGCAAATATGATATTATCCTTCCCGAAAGTCAGGATGTAATAAAGAATTTTTGTATGGATATGGTACGCGAGAATAACTGCAGTACCTTTGGCTTCGTAGGAGACTATTTACACTGCCGTTCTTTTTATGAAAGGTTCACAGGTATGCGAGAGGCATTGTTTTTTTCATCCCTCCCGGTTGACCTGCAATACTCTATATTACACGATGATTCCATGCCCTATGACGCTGAATCATTGGCTGACATAATCCAAAGCCTTCCCGCTCTTCCGGATTGCTTCGTTGCCGCCAATGACTCAATAGCCATAAATCTCCTTAAAGCACTGAAAATTTTGAAAATTTCTGTCCCTAAAGATGTAAAGGTAATCGGATTCGACAATGTTGCCGATGCAAAAAACTGCACCCCTCCGCTTACTTCTGTAAATGTAAATAAATCCATGCTAGGAAAGAAAATCATCGACCTGCTCTTGGACAGAATCGCTAATCCCATGCAGTCTAATAATATTATTCATATTGCTTCAAAACTTGTGATTCGCTCTTCGACTTAAACAGAAGCTACAAATATTTCTTATCCTCCTCATACTGCTTCGACTTCTCGTAATACTTCGCCTGAGCCTCCCAGAGCTGCCGATACTTTCCCTCAGTACCGAGCAGTTCCTCATGATTTCCCTTCTGGATGATTCTTCCGTCCTCAAACACCAGAATCTCCCCGCAGAACCTGCAGCTGGACAGCCTATGACTGATATAGATTGCCGTGCGGTCCCCCACGATTTCATCAAATTTCCGATAAATCTCCGCCTCCGCTATCGGGTCCAGACTCGCCGTAGGCTCATCCAGAATAATGAATGGCGCGTCCTTATACAGTGCCCGGGCGATAGCAATCTTCTGACGCTCGCCGCCCGAAATCTCTATTCCCTCTTCGTCAAAATCCTTAAAAAGCCAAGTATTCAGGCCATCAGGAAGCTCCCTTAGCCGTTCCCCGAAACCGGCGTCCTCAAGGCATCTCACCGCCCTTTCTTTATCTACGTCACAGGAGCCCGCCACATTCTGCCCCAACTGGTGTGACAGCAGACAGAAATCCTGAAAGACCACCGAGAAAATGGCAATGTATTCCTCATAGCGATATTTTTTGATGTTGACTCCGTTTAAAAGAATCTCTCCTTCCTGAGGGTCATAAAGACGGCAAAGCAGCTTAATGAAGGTAGACTTGCCTGAGCCGTTCTCACCCACCACCGCCAGCTTGGTTCCTACCTCAAAACTTACCGAGACATTTCTAAGCGCCCAGTTCTCTGAATTCGGATACCGGAAGCTGACATTACGAAACTCCACATTGTATTTCCTGTCCCGCCGCTTTTCCGTGGTCAGACTGCCCTGGTACATATTGTTCGGCAAATCCAGAAACTCAAAGATTTTCTCCACAAAACCGGCGTTTACCCTGAGTTCGTTTGCCATCTGTATAAATCCCGTAAAACCTGATGCCAGCCTGCTTACTGCTCCCACATACTGGGTGACCTCCCCAATGCCGAAAGCTCCTGCCCAGGCCTTCAGACAGACAAACAGATAAATTATAGCCAGCATCAGCTTCTCGCCCAGAGATACTCCCATCAGACAGAGTCCAAAGATGCCCTTGTACTGTTTGTCGTATATTCCTCCCACAAACCAGGTATTCTCCTTCCAGGTATAATGATGCGCAATCTCTGCCTGCGGATACATCCGGTACTCCACCATACTGTCAGCATCGTCCCGGAGTTGCCCAAAGTGCGAGAACAGTCTGTTTCCCAGTCTTGCTGCATCGCTACAGGACGCATTCATCTCCATCATCCTTACCTTCAGCCATGGAGATATGGCTGCGGTCAGCGCCATTAAACCGAGAAAACCCAGAATGACCAGGGGATGATTTAAATATGCAAACGTACTCCTCTCCGGAACCTTTCTTATAAACAGCCCTACCGACAGCGCTATTGCACCGATTACCGAAAAGAAATCTGCTACAATATTTTGAAAAACCCATTGGATTCTCGGAAACCCCCAGTTGTTCCAATTTCTGTTTTGGGTAATCTGGTCATAAGAATCCCGGACCTTCTGGTCTTCCACATCACAGTAATCCATTGTCATAAACTTTTCGTCTTCGATTCTTTGCATGTTAGGCCAGAAAAGCGAGGATTTTACCGCATAAGCATGGTACATTACCCCGTTGATGATTCCGAAGGCTGCCGCCGTGAGGATTGAGATTAACGCCCACATCATCAGCGTTTCCGCCCGTCTTTCTCCCGCTAGTTCGCCGATAAGCCTTGCCATGATGACCAGACCTGCATAGGAAGCAACTACATCCAGCAACGCTTTCACAACTGCATAGGGAAACATCCATTTATTTTTGGAAGCCAGAAGCCTGACCGCACGAATGCTGACCCGAACGGCTCTGCTCCAGCTGATATTTTCAGATTTGGTTGACATCTAACTCCACTCCTTCCCTATAATATCTTGACTGGATTTCAAACAGCCGCGCATACTCCCCACCCTTTTGGGTAAGCTCCTCATGAGTCCCCTCCTCGGCGATTTTTCCCTTCTCCAGGTACAGAACTCTGTCGCAGAACCTTGTGGATGCCAGTCGGTGGGATATGAACACCGCGGTCCTGCCCCTTGTCATTTCGTTGTACTTATTGTACATATCCTGCTCGGCCAGAGGGTCCAGCGCCGCTGTAGGTTCGTCAAGCATCAGCATCGCTCCGTTCTTGTAGAGTGCCCGCGCCAGCATCAGACGTTGTTCCTGACCTCCGGAGAGCATTACTCCGTCCAGATAAACACTCCGCCCCAGATGCGTATCTAGTCCTGCAGGCAGCTCGGATACTATTTTCGTCAATCCGGCTTTTTCAATGCAGTCCTTCACCCTCTCCAAATCGATGTCCGTGGCGGACTGCGCCACTGTCTCCGCTACGGTGATGTCCATAATATTAAAATGTTGGAACACCGCAGAAAAAAGCCCGTAATACTCTCTCCTGTCAAACTCCCGAATGTCGATTCCATTAAGCAAAACGCATCCCTCGTCCGGATCCAGCAGACCTGTCATAAGTTTGACCAGCGTAGTCTTACCCGCTCCGTTTAAACCTACCACCGCCACCTTCTCACCTTTTTTGACAGTCAGATTCATGCCGTCAATGATCTTTTTATCAGTCTGAGGATAAGAGAAGCTAACGTTTTCCAACCGAATCTCGTAAGTTTCATCCTGAGGAATGCTTTTCCCGCCCTCAAAGCAGAAAGGTTCCTCATAATACAGGCATTCCATAAGACTGGAAAGATCCAGACACATATTTCTAAGCTCCAACAGATTGTTCAGGACGCCGCTGAACTGCCCGTTGAATGAATTGACTGCCGAAAAATATAGCATAAATTCCGCCGCATTCATGCCATTCTCCAGACACATTTTCAACAGGATATAGCAGGTAGCTCCACTCCTTAAGAATTCCAGGAACGTGCTGGAAAAAGTTCCGATCAGATAAAATGTGTGTTCCCTATTAGAATACGCCTGACGTGCCTGAAATGCCTTGTCGGTTAGTCGCCGAATCCAACTTTTCAGGCCGAACAGACGAATGTCCTTGGCTATGGACAGATTCCGTGGCTGACCGGCCAGGTACCACATCTGCTTTTCTAAATGTGAGCGTTCTTCCCGGTGTCTGTAATTATACTTGTAGACATAGGAAGACACAATAAAATCCAGACCACTCAATGCTATAGTCACCGCGAATACCAGAGGGTGGACATGTGTCAGCACCACGGTAAAGAACCCAAGCATCGCCAGCCGGACCACCAGCTCCTGTAATACGTGCCATATTCTCTCGCAGGCAGAATGATTGTTATCGCAGCACTGTCTGGCACGTTCCTGAAGCCTCCGCCACTTCGTATCCAGACAATTGACATAAGAGGTATCTGCCATTTTATTCATAAGTTCCTGTATAATATGGGTGCGCAGCTCTATCTGATACGATGCTTTCAATCCCCAGCTGCCTGCTCCGTTACCGATAAACGCGATCATAGCGTCCGAAACAAGACAACCTCCGATTAAAAACGCTGCGGTCAGTAAGAGCTCATTTACAGGACTCCTGGCTTCCAGCCGCGCCAGAATCATTGGGGACATATAAAACCCGAACACTGCACTGGAGATATTAAAAATAACCTGCATCAGCAAAAGAAACGGAATCTCGGCACGGTATCGTAACGCCCGTGAAAACATGAAACCCACACAACGCCACATTCCGTATTTTGGTTTTTCTTTTTGTGGCTTTTCTTTTTTTGTTTCCGTAGACATACTTTTCACTCCTTCTGTTGTCCTACCCGAAACCCTTAGGTGATTCAGCAGAACCCTTTATGAACATTTTAATACAAAAATCCCCGAAATATTTTTTCGGGGACGAAATACATTCTATGGGGGATAAATTGCTAATTCAAGGCATCCGGCAGTAAGATTTCCGTCGTAAACGCCCCGTCCTCAGAATTTACGGACAGATAGCCGCCAAGCTTCTTCACTACCGACTCTATTCTTCCCAGTCCCAGTCCATGGTCACCGCCTTTCGTGCTTCTGAAAATATTTCCTATCTTTGGCAACTTTCTACCGTTTGTAAAATTTAAAAAAGAAATGTACAACTGTACGCCTTTCATATCCATATAAACACGTATTACCCTCTGTTCCTGCGGCAGTAAGACGCTGGCCTCTATAGCGTTGTCAAAAAGATTACCAATAATGGTACAAAGGTCCACTGCGGAAAAATTTAACAGTGCCGGAATGTGTGCGTCCGCTTCGACCCTGATTCCCCGGTCGTTCGCTAAGGCAATCTTAGAATTCAAAATCGCATCAGTCATAGGGTTCCCGGTTTTGAGCACAGTATCCACGGTGTACAGATCGGTTTCCAAATCCTTAAGATAATCGGTAATTGACTGAATATCTCCATTATCTGCATAGGTCTTCAAAACCTGAATATGATTACGATAATCGTGCCGCCAGCCCCTCATTTTGCGATACATATTGTCCACTTCTGCAAAATGGGTCTTTAACAGTTCCTGCTGATACGCCTCGATTTTTCTGTCCGCTCTCCGTGATATTTTCATATTTATAACCATGCTCCTCTCTCAGCCTGCGAGTCTGGGGCGCCAGATACAAACTTCACCGCTTTAGATTTATGATTGCTCTGTTTACTGTCTCATACGCACCTCTTGGCAGGGGTACCGATTCACCGCTGCGAAGAAATACTTCTGTCCGGGTCACTCGGGAAATAAAAAGCATATTAACAATATAAGACCTTCCCACCCTTAAAAAACGCTCGTCCAATTCCATCTCTATTTCCTTGAGCGTTCTTTTTACGGTATAACTCCCCTCTGCGTAAACAGTAATATAGTTCTTGTTCACTTCAATATAGCGAATCTCATTAATCGGAAGCAGAACCGTCTCCATGGAATTCTCAAGCACTATCTTCCGACCGTCACTCTCCTGCTTTTCCAAGGCACGATTCAATGTCGAAAAGAGCTTCTCCCTGGAAACGGGCTTTAGCAGATAGTGCAGCGCAGCAACCTCATATCCCTCGGAAATGTATTCCGAAAAGCCAGTGATAAAGATAATCTGAATAAGCTTATTCCCCTCACGGAGACGCTTTGCCAGCTCCACGCCGTTCATCCCCGGCATCTCGATATCCAGAAGCACGACATCAGGTGCAAGCTCCTCATATTCAAACAAAAAAGCCTCGGCATCAGGGAATTCATATACACTGATATCCGTCCCTGACTGCCGTGCCCACTCCTGTACCAAATTATTAATAGATGCACGCTCCTCTGAAGAGTCATCGCAAATACTAATTTTAATGCTCATGACAGTCTCCTTTCCGTGCTTATCATAAAGCTGCATGTTCCAATTCATTGCATCAATATCATCTTCGGTACACAAAAACCTGTAAACATTCTCGTCTACAGGTTTCTTATCAAGCTATTGGCTTAGCTCCCCGAGTAGGGCTCGAACCTACAACCCCACGGTTAACAGCCGTGTGCTCTACCATTGAGCTATCGAGGAAAACAGTAAATTCACTTCGTGAATTAACTGTGAAGAATTACTGCGTAATTCTCCATGCAGTAAATCTACTTTGTGAATATATTAAGGGACATGCCCTCAAAACCAAATACCAAAAATCTTCATCCTTTAACAGTCTGTGCATTCATCA
>CAMWWS010000141.1 GCA_947178085.1 uncultured Lachnospiraceae bacterium
TTACGGCCGCAACATCAATCAGTGCAAAACGGAAACGCTGCTCTCGTATCTGACTTTTCAGGGATTCCAATGAAAAAAGAATAATGACTTCCAAAGAAGATGCTTTCCCCATATTGATTATACCTGCAATATAGCTCGTACCCGTAGAGGGTGAGGTGAAGGTGTATGAATAATGGCTTGCGGAAACATTACTTTGCGAATTATCCAGACATTCTTCAAGAAGCTTATTTTTGGATGCAGCTTCGTCTGAATCGCTTAATTGATTGTAAAGAAAAGGAATGCCGTTATCAATAACAAAAAAAAGATAATTATCCTGCGATTCCATTTTGGAAAGCCATTCCATGGAAATCACAGTCTGATGCTCTAAATTGGTAGTAATAGTATTAATGTCATTTTCAAAGGATTGGAATTGGTTTCTATACAGACTCCGCTCTGATACATAAAGGTAACAAAGGGACATAATAATCATAATGGCAGCAGTACTTCCGGCACACAGCAGAGTGAGTCGGAGGTGGACTTTTTTGAACATTGCAGGGTAATTCCTTTCTGGGTACGAGTTTGGACTAAATGAATAAAAACGGGGTTCCGATGCAGTGGCAAGTCACCCCTTATTTTATTCATTTAGTCCAAACTCTGGTTATTGAAATTGCTTATTGTAAACTATATCCGACGCCGCGTATAGTAAGAATCTTGAGCTTGCTTCCTGTTATTTTCAGTCGTCTGCGTAGGAAATGGATGTAGTTGTCGAGATTTCCTTCTTCTACATCGCTGTCAGGGCCCCATACTTTGAGCAGTAAAGTGGTTCTTGAAAGTGTCTGCCCTTTGGAACGCAGAAATACTTCAAGAAGAGCGGATTCTCTCTTAGAGAGGGTACAGCTGCCGGAGGGTCCTATGAGATTGCATTCAGCGGCGTGCCATGTGACATCCTCAACTGTCAGTGCATCATGCTCTGTCAGGGTACGCGGTCTTCTGGTGACGCAGCGGATTCTTGCAAGAAGCTCTTCAAAAGCAAAGGGTTTAACCAGATAATCGTCGGCTCCGAGGTCAAGCCCCGTCACCTTATCAGATAAAGAGCCTAATGCCGTAATAAGGATGATGGGAGTGGTAATGTCTTTTTTCCTGAGGGCAGACAGAACATCGGAACCTTCCATATGGGGAAGCATTCTGTCCAACAGGATAATATCATATATGTTCTGCTCCCCGTAGAAAAGCGCTTCTTCTCCGTCCTGACAGGAGTCTACTATGAAGCCTTCCTCTTCCAGTCGGTATACAAGAGCGCTGTTTAGTTGTTTGTCGTCTTCCGCAAGTAGAATTCTCATTATTATAATCATGCTCCTTTATCAGCCTGCAAGTTTGTGTCCCGTTAAAATCAATTTCTGATTTTCACTGTGTAAAATTATATCACATTTACTGCCGATATCTATATATGAATTATTATAAGTATTTTATCATAGTAATCTCTAATTATTCTCTAAAAATGTTTTTGTGATAATATAGCTTTAAAAACATATAATTTTAAGTTGACAAGGAACAAATGTTTGAGGTAATCTATATTTAGGTAGTGACTAAAGAGGTAACATTTTATATATCAATTTCGAGACCCGATTCATGGTTTTATTTCCGTTTCTGAGGAAGAAAAAAGCATAATTGATTCAAAACCGTTTCAAAGACTGCGCAATATTAAACAGCTTGCCACTACTTATCTTGTTTATCATGGAGCAGAACACACTAGATTTGGACATTCAATAGGAGTGATGCACCTTGTTTCTAAAACGTTTGATGCTGTAGTAGAAAAAAATCCCAATCTTTTTTCAACAAATAAGATAGAAAATTATACAATATGCCAATACTACAGACAAATTCTGCGTTTAGTTGCATTAACCCATGATTTGGGACATGCACCTTTTTCACATGCTTCAGAAGAGTTGTTTCCAGACAAAAAAAGGCATGAGGATTATACGAAAGATATAATTTTCAATACTGAAATTGGAGAATATATTAATAAAATCGGACATAAATTTCAAAAGACATATGGTGATGAATACCCTATAACACCCAAAATTATATGGATGATATATAACGGCGATACTTTTGAACCTGAATATAAGACGCCGGATTTTCTCTTTCTTCAAGGATTTATGGATGGGGAGCTTGACTGCGATAAAATGGACTACCTGTTGCGGGACTCAAAATTTTGCGGGGTAAGTTATGGAAAGTATGATTTAGAACGATTTATATCAACATTGACTGTTTATAAGTCTGCAAATACTATGAAACTTGCGATAGAAAAAGGCGGGATACAGGCTCTTGAGGAATTTATTCTTGCACGATATTTTATGTTTATTCAGGTCTACTTTCATAAGACGAGACGGTATTTTGATAAGCAATTGATAAAAGCGTTAAAAGCAATACTTCCTAATGGACATTATCCTGAAGATGTAGAGGAGTTTTTAAAGTGGGACGATAATCGTGTTATGTATGAACTCAATAATAGCAATAATCCGGATGTCAGACCATTCATAGACCGAGCCACTATGACCTGTGTATATGAAACACCGGCACATGCAGATTCTGCTGAGGAAAATGTATTTAACATGATTTGTAATACACTTGATGATTTATGTAAAAAGGAAAATATCTTAATAGATAAAATAGATAAAGCAGCGCATAAGCTACAACCTCTTTATTTTGCAACTAAGGATAAAGAGGATGATAGCGGAAGGGCAATCATTATATTGGACAGGAAGACATCCCAGCCAAGAAATCTAATGGAGGAGTCAAGGATTTTAAACGGAATAATTGAGCCGACTAATATATGGCGTATTTATGTTAGTAAATCAGAAGCAGGAAAAGCGGAAAAACAAATAGCAAGGTTATTAAAAGGCAGGTAAAAGTATGGATTATCAAAGAGAAAATATTTTGCAGATTATTTCTAAATTAACCGATAAGGCAGGAGCTCCTTGTAAGAAAAAATTACAGAAAATAATATATCTCATTGAAGAATATGGTGTGGATTTAGGATTTGAGTATAAAATCCATATTTATGGACCGTATTGTATAGATTTAGATTATACGCTCTGTGAGCTGATGGCAGAGCAGAATCTTTGTATTACATATACTAATAAGGGTCATATACTTAAGTGCCGTGATGAAATAAATTATGATAATATTGATAAAAATATGGAACATGTGATTGATATATTTGGTAAAAAAACGGCTGTACAATTAGAGCTTATTACTACAGCGCTGTTTGCTGAACGGCATATTGAAAATAAGAGCGATGTGGGTATTATTAATGCTGTTAAGAAAATAAAGGGGAGCAAATTCTCTGAAGAAAAGATTAAAGATGCAATAAAACTATTAAAAGAAAAAGATTATATAAAATGATTTATGCCTATCGTAGCATAAAGATTATTAAAGCCGGAAGAAGTATACAAATTACTTTTTCCGGTTTTTAAGTTGCAGGAAACCTCATCTAAGCTGAATATTTTAAATTATTTTAGAGATTGTTTAGAGAATAACCTGTTATAACAATATCATGCATGCAGTATAAAGAACGATTGGTTGCGGAACTGATATCATAAGTTCTGGTTATTGAAATAGGGTTTTGCAATTGATTAAGATTAAGGAAGGAGTTTGATTATAAGAATGAAAAAAAGAAGAATACCGGCGTTGTTGCTGGCGACGATAATGTTATTTACATGCCTTACGGGCTGCGGGAAAACGAATGCGGACAGCGTAAATGGTACAGACGGGACGCTATCGGAGAATGGCGGAGGAAGCGGCTCGGATTCACAGGGCGGAAACACAGCCAGAGGACGATATGTGGAAGAAGTTACCGATTTATCAGACAGACTTTGCGGACATGGGAACAGAATTTATAAATTATCGGACGGAAGATTAGTTATAACTGATAATTATAAGCCGCTTCTGATTTCGGATGATAATGGAGCGACGTGGAATGAGGACAATAGAGAATGGCGTACCAGAATGCTTGATGAAGAAACATACATTATGGACATAGCCATTGGAGTGGATAATACAGCAGCGGTTATATTTAATGATGATTCATCCGAAGGAGAGGAAGAGGAATATATCTTTAACCCGAGGCTGCTTGTTATAAAGCCTGACGGGACTGAAAACCTTATTGATATTCCCATGACAGGAGATGAAAAATATCCGACTAATGTCGGAATAGCGGATAACGGAAGGATTTTCGTCAGCATGTTGGGCAGCAGCAATCTCTACGAGGTGAAAGAGGACGGAAGCTGCGAATTTTTTATGAAAGTGCAGGGTGACCAGCCGGAGCTCATGCAGTTTCAAGGGAATCTGATGTTTCTGGATGGAGAAGGCTATAAATACCCGCTAATCTATGACATGGAAAAGAAAGAGTATGTGACAGATGAGGTTTTAGCAGATTTCGTCAAGGAAAACTATCCGGAGGGTAATGTTTATTCCGGAAACGAATCTTATCAAATGTACTTTTTCGCGGGTGAAGAGGGGGTTCTGTACATCGCAGGAAAAAAGGGTCTGCACCGACATGTAATGGGCGGAAGCGCGATGGAGCAGCTTATTGACGGCAGCCTTTGTACATTTAATAATCCCTCCTATGAAATATCAGGGATGATTATGCTGGCAGATAATGAGTTTCTGACTATATTCAGCGGCGGCAGGCTGGCGCACTATGTCTATGATTCTGATGTGGCAGCTGTACCGGGGAACAGGCTGAACATCTACAGCCTTAAGGAAAATGATACTATACGTCAGGCAATAGCCCAGTATCAGACAGTTTATCCCGATATTGCCGTAGAATATGAAATCGGAATAGCGGAAGGAAGCTCCGTCACCAGAGAAGATGCGTTAAAAAGCCTGAATACTAAAATTATGGCGGGAGAAGGACCTGATATACTGATATTGGATGATATGCCGCTTGATTCATATATTGAAAAAGGGTTACTGATGGATTTAGGCGCTATATTAGGAGGCCTAAGCGGTGAAGATGAAGTATTTACTAATATAGTACAGGCGATGAAAAAGGGCGATAAGGTATATGCGATGCCTTGTGAAATCCAGATTCCGATTATAATGGGAGAGGAAAAATATATCTCACAGATAAAAGATCTTAAGAGCTTAGCGGATATGATGGAGGAACTGCGCAGAGATAATCCCGGCAAAGCGTTATTGGATATCTGTACGGAGAAAGGAATCATGCGTTATTTTGCAATGGTTTGCGTTCCTGCGTGGACGACTGATGGCGGAGAACTTGATAAGGAAGCGATAGCGCAATTTTTAGAGCAGACTGAGAGAATATATAATGCGCAGGTGGACGGAATACCGGAAAAAACTATTAATAATTATAAACAAACAAATGAAATGTGGATACGGGAATTCGGCGAACTGAAGGATGATTCTATATACTTAAGAATCGGTTCAACCGCAATAGATTATATCGCAGGATTCACACAGCTTGCATATGTGGCTGTAGAACGTACAGATACATATAATGATATGATTTCCATAAATAAAGTGGAGGGCTTTGAAGAAAGTAAATGGACTGTAATGAATGGACAGAGCAGCAATGTATTTTGCGCCCAAACTTTGCTTGGAATAAATGCAGCATCAAAAAATGCCGGTCCGGCAGAAGATTTCATTAAATTGTGTCTCAGCAGAGAAGTTCAGAAAAATCTTTTTTATGGGCTTGCGGTGAATAAGGCGGCGTTTGATGATAACTTTATCATTGATGAAAGCAAGTTGGGAGAGAATGGGGAATACAGCTATTATAGTCTTGGAAATGAAGATGGACTTTATATCGAATTTGTAGCATACCAGTCGAATGAAAATCAGATTGCGGAGTTAAGGAAATGTGTAGAGGCAGCCAATACTCCGTATATAGAGGATACTGTATTGGAGTATTCCGTATACGATGAAGGAACACGGTACATGCAGGGAGCGCAGAGCCTTGAGGAAGCAGTGAGTGCGATTGAGAAGAAGATGTCTATTTATATGGCTGAATAGGCTGAATTGACGCTCACAGCATCTGAGCTTATAGACTCGCAAGTTGAGAACGGAGGAACATATTTATGAAGATGAAAAGAAGAATATCTGCGTTGCTGCTGGCGATGATAATGTTGATAACATGCCTCGCCGGCTGTGGAAAAACAAACGCAGACAATAATACAGACAGCAGTACAGGCAGCATAAACGGTACGGATGGGACGCTTTCGGAGAATGGCGGAGGAAGCAATTCGGACCCACAGCATGAGGACGGAAATATAGCCAGAGGACGTTACGTAGAAGAAGTTACCGATTTGTCAGACCAAATTTACGGAAGCGGAAACAGAATATATAAATTATCTGATGGAAGATTAGTTATTACGGATAAATTTAAACAGTTTCTGATTTCGGATGATAATGGAATGACATGGAAAGAAGACAATAGGGAATGGCGTGCCAGAATGCTTGATGAGGGAACATACATTATGGATATAGCCGTTGGGGCGGATAATACGACGGCGATTATATTTAATGATGATTCATCCGTCGGAGAAGAGGAGGAATTTGTTTTAAATCCGAGACTGCTTGTAGTAAGACCCGACGGCAGCGAAAACCTTATTGATATTCCACTGACCGGAGATGACAGTTATCCGATGAATGTCGGAATAGCAGCTAACGGAAGAATTTTTGTCAGTGTTCTGGGCGGCAGCAATCTTTATGAGGTGAAAGACGACGGAAGCAGTGAACTTTTTTTGACAGTGCAGGGAGACCGGCCGGAACTTATGCAGTTTCAGGGGAATCTGATGTTTCTGGACGGTCGCGGCTATAAACACCCGCTAATCTATGATATCGAAAAGAAAGAGTATGTGGCTGTCTCTTATACACAACAACGGCCCCCCCCAACAGGC
>CAMWWS010000142.1 GCA_947178085.1 uncultured Lachnospiraceae bacterium
TTATCTATCTCATATGTCTCATATGTATAGTTATTATTTGTTACAGAATCCTGATTCTTGGAAGTTTCTGTTTCTGTCTGTATCGCATTCCCGGTATCAGGTTTCTGGGAAGTCTCATTTTTATTATCCTGCGGTTCCTTTGTTACAGGGATTTCATTCCCGCTGACTGTCGGTTCCATAAAATACCTCTCTTTTTCTTTCCGGGCAGCGTCCTTATATGGATCACCGCTACCAGACAAACTCCCACGGTTACAAATTCGATATTACAGGTGCAGTTTTTTACCTGATAATAGCTTATTGTCTGCTCCAGACTGTCTTCAAATACTTTACCGAATTCCTTTGCATTGTCAAACTCTTTCGGGTTGAAGGACAGCATCCGGATATAGTCGTCACTCTCAGGAGTGGGAGGATGTATATTGATTAATGTTTCCGGCTGCCTGTCCTTTATCTGTGCAGTGCCCTTATATACAAAAATCGCTATGAATAATATTACATCTGTTATGAATATTGCCGTATTCATTTCCGGATACCCCCGTTAAGACTTTGTCTTTTCATTTTCTTTCACTTTGTCATTTATGGCATCCTTTAAAACTATGACATCTGAAAGGGTTGCCCTTCCTTCAAATCCAGGCTCATACTGGAAGTCGCATACATCTCCCTGATGCAGTTTATAATCATGATAGCTGAATTCTGAACCGCATGTAATTCCGGCACACTCTGAATTTTCAATCTCATAATCCGTAAAATTCTTGCTGAAATAGTACTGGACGAATTCCCTTCCGTTTTTGGTCTTTCCTTTTTTGAATCCTAAAATTGTAACTTTCATCTCTTTTTCCTCTTTTCTCTCTCTTTTTTTTTATAATAACTGCTTCGCAGGTTATTATCAGATTACATCAGCTGAGTATATTTCACCTGTTAATATGCTTTCCCATAATTCATATCCTGAATATTTATCAAGACCGATATATATATAATCCCTGTTCATGATAAGGTCATCATTCTCTATATGCTGCACGCATTCTATTTTTCCGAACAGCTCTACTGCGACCGGGTATGTCATTATGCTTTTTGACATTATCTGAAACTCCTTTTAGTATTTTCCTATGTAAGTTTTGTTATTAATAATTTATTTTGGGCTGTGTGGCTGCGTGGAGCTGATACAACCTCTTCCGCCGAAAGTAATTTTTCCTAAAAAATCAGGAATACCTAATTTTTTTTAACGGAAAAATTCCTTCCTCTGGTCGTTCCTTTGTATCAGCTCCACCAGTTTGAGCAGTTCCGGTAACACCTTTACCGGACCTACTCAAACAGGCCAATCTACTGTATCGGTATATATGAAGTGTACTGAATCATATGTTTAGCTTCATGAATTATTTTCTTCAACACTGAGTACTCTCTGGCATCCGGGAAATCCTTTTCCAAGATGTACATACAGTCCGCCTACATTCAGACATGGTTTGTATGAACTGTATTTCTTTGTGCGTTTTGCTCGTTTGCCTGTCCTGAAATCTTCCTTTACTACTGTATAAATATATTCTTTTTCCATGTGTTCACCTTTTCTTAAAACCATTGATACCTCAGGAAGCGCGGCCGTCTCTGTTCCTGTATTTGTTTAGGGCGCCCATTTCTCAATGATTTTGTTTTCCTTGTTCTCGCACAAGCGCAGGATGCGGAGTAAGCGCCTTTACTTCCACCGGATATTCACGGTTTATGAAGTATTGGTATTAGTTCTGTCCTTTTTGTGGGACTTTGTGCATGATAAACTATAGACACCCATCAATAATTAAACACACACTACAAAGAAAGGGGGTGATGTCTTATGAATGCTGGCAGAATATTTGCTGATTCGATAGTGAGAATGAATGAACAACTCCCAGTTCTGATTCCCATTATTCTTATTCTGATTATTGCCAACAAACTTATTAAAAGTAAATCACTCTGATTTCTTTTTCCCCTGATTGATTTCAGGGGCTTTCTTTATAAATTAAATTTTACAACTCGGAAATTGAAAATAAATTTAAAAAATCCGTTGACAAAATATATTAAGTGTAGTATTCTATTATTTGTCTGAAAGAGATGGTAATAAATACTTCTATCAGATAAGTAATATGCGCGAGTGGCTCAGTTGGTGGAGCGCGACCTTGCCAAGGTCGAGGCCGCGGGTTCGAGTCCCGTCTCGCGCTCTACCCTAAAACGTACCTGGTATTTTACCAGGTATTTTTGTTTACAGTTACAGTTTAAAATCCAGCCCTTGCTGCATGAAAGCAAGGAGTGTCTGGTAATTATCCTTATAAGTCAGGATATAATTCTTTTCCGTCGTTATCATCTCGGAATGACCAAGAAGATCACTTATATATCTTGTTGGCATTCCTGAAGCGTGCAGCATGGTTGCGAACGTCTTCCGGATCATATGCGTGTTGAAGTAGTTTATCTCACAAAACTGACATAGTTTTCTTAGAGTTCTGTCGAGGGAGCGAACCAATACGGTACCTTTTCCGTCATATGCAAGGTTCTGGTTCTCATACTTACAATTATCATGATGCTTCCGGAGCAGCTGCAAGATATATACTGCTTCAGGAAGAAGAGGGATCTCACGCACCGAGTAGATTGTTTTAGTATCCTCAACAACTCTATAGACCATAGGACCGGCGCGCCTGCCTTCCTCGTCACGATTATAAAACTTGGAAGCCGTCTTATAAATCCTTACAACGTTACGCTGCAGATCAATATCCTTCCAACTCAGAGAAGCCAGTTCACCGACCCGCAGGCCGAGAAAGAAGTTCAGGACAAGGCAGAGGGACGCAGAACGCTTCAGGGGATATATATTCTTAACCACTACCATATCTATAAGCTTTTCTACATCCGTCTTAGAAACAGCAAAATCCTGATGAAAATCCGAAACAATCTTTCCGTCCGGAATATATCGTCGAATCATTTCCCAGTCAAGAAGCCTTGCTCCTCCAAGATTCAGATCCTTAGCGTAAACCATTACATTATTGACTATCTGAAATATCCTCCGGAACTCTTTTGATGTTATATTTCCGCAGCCGATAACTATTTCCGTAAGAAAGCGGATAATTGTATTCTCATCCAATTTAGTTATACTGCAGCTCTCTATCCAGTTTCCGGAATAATATCTATTATAAGTAACCTCGATACGGTCACAGCTCTGAGCCTTTATAACGTTAAGCTTCATCCTGAACCACTGTTTATAGACTTCCTGGAAAGAAACTTCATCAGCTCCGGACTGAGTAATAGCTCCGCTGCTGTATCCCAGGTTGATCCACTCATCAACATTCATACGACTTATCCTTTCTGCAGTAAATTTCCTTGTTGATTCATATCGATTAAATTATAAATTGTTAAAGATATCCACTTTTAATATAATTGAGAGAGGGTTTTTGAATCATGCTTCAAGTAAGAATGATGGTGTAAACGGGTTCCTCCTACCCCTTCAAGGATACTCAAATTTGCATGATTTTTAAGCGCCCTATGGGCAAAAATCATTAGGCTGTGAGGGGATAACCGTCACCCACACCACCAACATTATTGACTAAAGCCGGAAGCAATACAAACCTATAATTTTAGATAATAATTCCTTGTTAGCTACTATAAATTATTCCATATAAAATACAAGATATGGAAACGGACGCTAAAGCACGGACCCAAGTATAATCTTTTCCCGTTACTGACATGTTTCCCTATCAAATTATAGAATCGATTTTACTCTTTACAAAGCGCCCATGGGTTCCCGTCCGTGCTTCTTAACGCTGGATATTAAAAAAATACGGTCAAGGAAAAATGGGAGTGAAGAACTCCAAACTTTAACCTTCAGCCGGCTCTGCTTCAGTTTCTACTTCTTTTTTTGCATCATCCTGCGATACTGGCAGGGCCAAAGGCCACACAATCGCGGGGCCCCTTTTTTCCCCACGATTATGTGTCTTTTGGCCCGGTGTGTCAAAATGATTGTAAGAATCGTAGATCTGGAAGACGCGGCTGCTTCCGACAAAGAAATTGCTCTCCACGTGCTGCTTTATAGGATACCAGCGCTTAACAGCTACATATAGGTTATCATGGGTAAACAGACCTACAAAAAAACCAATATAGCCGAAGCGGCTTACCTTTCTATGTATCTGTTCGTACTCGATAAGGCTGCGTATCTGACGGTCTAACATTCTGTCAAACTGTGCTGCTAAAATAATGTCATAGCCATAATGACGGTGCTGGGAAAAGAATGAGAGCCATCCGTTCCGGCTTACATTCTGCCATTCACGGGAATTAAACAGCAGCTGAGCTTCATCTATAATCAGGAGAACTTCACCCTCCTTCAGACGTCTTCCAAGATGATCAGAAAGACGCCTGGCAAACTGCAGAAGACGCTCCGGAAGAAGACGATCATTCGCAACATAAAGATAAACACCCTTGCAATGCCGGATTGCGCTTGTATTAACATAAAAGTTACCGATAATGACACACTTACGCATACGAAGGCGAGAACGAATCTCTTTCGCAGTGTGCAGACTTTTGCCGGAGCCTGGAGTTCCGGAATATAATTCGATCATATATACCTCCTTACTGCAGCAGCTTTACCCATCTTGCTACAACAGACCATGCATAATACACACCTATTGCAGTAAGCCAAAGGCTGCCAATCTTAACAAAGTTTCCAATAGGCATGAACCAGTTTATATATCCAAGATAAGGCAGGGAACCAAGTTCCCGGATTGCCGGCAAGAACGGAGAGAGCGGAAAGAGGTTGATTACCGCGTAAAGCAGCTTGTCCAATAGTTCCTTCATATATGCAGCCATAAAAATCACCACCTTATCACTTTAGAAGTCGCAAACATCAGGAAGATAATGAAAGAGATAGTTTCACAGAGCCGGATTATTTCTGCGACCTCATCAAAAATCGACATATCTATTATTACTGTCTCCTGATAATCAAGAGCAGGAATGACAACCGGGAACTCAAAGCGAGGGGCAACCGGTTCTGCATCCAGAACATCAAGCAGCGTTATAAAATCAAAAGGTATACAAAACGGGAAGACTGAAGTTAAGTTTACTTTATAGTCATTCATATCTATATCCGTTTCGGTTCCCGGATTCGGGTTCGGATTAGGACTGGGATTAGGATCCGGATTCGGGTTTGGACTGGGATTAATATCCGGATGCGCGCCCGGATAAGGAAAATAAATCGGCTCCAAACCAGGATCAGGAGTGATAGCCGGCACACCGACCGCATCAGGCAGCAGCTCCGGATTGACTTCCGGAAGGGATTCCGCTATAAGATCTGCAAGCTCTGAAGGAGTCAGGTCATTCCCTACAGCGTGCAGACCTAGAGCCTTGGCTAGGTCTACAAACTGCGATAACGATAAACCTACATTAGCAAGAGGATCAACAAGCAGACCCTGCCAGTCATCAGCAAGCCAGTCCGCTTCACGCCATACCTTTGCATAATTAATGGAATCTTCTACATTTGCATTACCTTTTAAATAGTTGCAAACTTCTTCATAGCTTCCAAAAACTGGGAAATTGGCTGTTATAGACATTGATGGTGATGTCCAATTATTTCCACCAACATTATAAGAATAACCATTACGATTATTGTTATCTAAAGAAATCCTTCCATCAGAATAAACAGTTTTTCTTTGACAATTAACACCAGTTGAATTAACATCTTTATATATAGTACTCCAAAAGTATATATAAAAAGAATATTCTGTATAAGTACTTCCGTTAGGTGCAGTTATCTGTTTGCTATCAAATAAACCTGCATATGGCATTTCTTTTAAAAAAGAAAAATGCAAACTTTCATGTCTGTAATCAGTTCCCCAATAACCACTAAAATCAAATACAGCATCATAAGCAAATGATTCTCCGCTCCATTGCGCAGCAATATCATACTGATTGCAGTATCCGGATACAAAAGGTTCTATAACAGCAGCTTCCGCCTCTGTCAATTCCTCACCGTTAACCCATTTCTGATAGAGCTTGGAAGCGGTATCATAAAACCAAACAGATCCCAGCGCGGTAAAGCTGCCAACAAGTTCACTGGCAGAACTGGAGAGATTCAGAAGACCATCAAACCATCCATTTTTCTTATCATCATCGTCATCATCATTATTATTACCGGCACCACCGCCGCCCTGGATAACTTCCCAGTCAGTTTCCTGAACGAGCTCCAGAGCCTCGCTGCCGAATACGTACTCCTGACCGGATGCATCCGTCATACTAAGTATCCAGCCTTCAGGAATCGACGTTATAGAATCGATAAAATTCTTGCCGGCACGCGCAATATCATCCTTGTTATCAATAATCTCACCGACAGCATAACAGGCAACAAATGCACAGCCAACAAATAAGCAAATATCAAATATAGTTTTAGCAGTTAATGCAGCACCGGCAGCAACGGATGCAGCTTCCACCTTATAAGAGGAGCTGACAGAAAGGGTCAGTATACATACAGCCAGAAAAACTGCTAATATTTTCTTAAATCTTACCATTTTTACTACCTACCTTGTATTTTATTACAAATAACTTATTATTAATGAAAAGGAGCAGAGCCATGGACAACTTATTTTATGCGGCGATACTGATCGCGTTTTGTATTTTCTTATACATACAATTTTGTTACAAGCCAAAGATAAAAACTGTAAAAATACCAAAAACTAAACAAATCCGGAAAAAGAAAAAAAGAGCCAGAAGGTTCAAGAAGTTAAAACGCTGGTTCCGGCTACCTTACCGAGGGAAGACCGATATTGTACAGTACGATAAACAGCAGGCGTACATTGAGAGTATATGGGATGAACTTAGCGGTAAAAAGTAAAAGGGCAGTGATAAACCACTACCC